>DATDWE010000096.1:0-2874 GCA_035289765.1 Candidatus Nanoarchaeia archaeon | reverse complement strand
GCAATAGTTTTCAATATTTATAAGAATACAATAAAACACAGGGGGAAGATGAATATGGCAAATGTTGTTGATGGAGCAGAAAAGTTTGAAGGCGCAATGGTGGCAACAGTCACTCCATTTAATAAGAATGGAAGTGTTGATTACCCTGCATTTAAGGAGCATCTTGATTTCCTCATAGAGGTAGGTATACATGCAATTGTTCCATGCGGAACAACAGGAGAGAGCTCTGGAATGTCACATGAGGTGCATGGAAGAGTTATTGAGAGGGTTGTTGAGTATGTTGACAGGAGAGTGCCTGTCCTCGCAGGCACAGGAAGCAATATAACAAATGAAGCTATCAGGAGAACAGCGCATGCAAGAAAAGTAGGCGCAGACGGAGCCCTGCTTGTAGAGCCATATTACAACAGGCCGCAGGAGAGAAATGTTGTTGAATTATATTATCAGAAGATTGCAGCAGCAGTCTCAGGATTTCCACTCATAGCATATACTGTTCCTGTAAGGACAGGAGGCAGGTTCTCAATCTACACTCCAAGAGAGCTGGCAAAGATACCTGAGTTTGTTGCAATAAAGTTCGCAAACAGCGATCTTGAGCTTGGATCAAGGATAGTAGCTGAATGCGGAGATGATCTCGCCCTCATCTCAGGAGAAGATGCCCTTAATCTTGAGTTTTACAAGAGAGGCGGAATAGGGACGATATCTGTCACAGCAAATGTTGCGCCGGGATTAGTGGCTGCTGTATACAATAGTTTTGCGGCAGGAGATACAAAATTAGCTGAAAGCCTACAGAATGATCTTGCTGGCCTTAACAAGGCAATGTTTGTCGCAGGGAATCCTGATTCTGTGAAGACAGCGCTTTACCTGATGGAAAGGATAAAGCCTTATGCAATTGATCCAGTTGGATTCGCTGAAGGAGAGCCAAGGCAGACAATAAGGGAAGTGCTGGAGAAGATGGACATACCCTTAATGAACAAGTAAGCAAGAACATTGGAGGATATGCATAAAATGGCGCAAAAAGAATATCCTTTGCAGGGAGATAGAACGGAGATAGTTATGGGTCTGGCAAAAGTTGTAGCAGACCTTCAGTTTGGAAGACCATGTTATGCAGAAAGTTCCATAACAAGACAGCTTAAGGAAAGAGGAGTATACGAAGAAAAACCAATCTCTCCAGGGCCAACTATCACTTTAGAATTTAGAGGAGAGGATGAGTACATTCTAAGAGTCAGCAATGGCAATGGCTCTGACAGCACAGGCAATGCAACAAAGGCCAGGCAGCTTGTTGACACACATCTTGCAAAGTATTTTGCAGACCAGTAAATCTGGATAAGCCCGCAAAAGCTTTAAATAACACTGTTTCTTTTATTATCTCATGCCAAAAAATGAGCAGAAATCAAAGAAAGATGAATCCAAGCCAGAATCAGCGCTGTTCTGGGCAGACCAGCTGGCTGATGAGATAATCAACAGGAAGGATTATCATTACATCAAAGGGAAGAAGTTTCCTGAATTCAGGGAATATGTTGTCAAGACATCTGCCTCATTGTCAGGAGTCCTCCACATCGGAAGGCTCAGCGACACAATAAGGTCTGCTTCTGTGCACAGGGCCCTGCTTGATGCAGGAGTAAAGTCAAAGCTCATATGGGTCTCAGAGGACATGGATCCATTGAGGAAGGTTCCAGAAGGTGTGCCGAAAGATTATGTCAAATATATAGGGATGGCTGTTACAGACATCCCTGACCCAGACGGCTGCCACAAGTCTTATTCAGAGCACCACAGAGAGGAATACCTGAAAGTAATTGACCAGTTTGTCGAGACAAATATGGAGAAGTTCTCCATGAGGGAAGAGTACAGGAAAGGCAATTTCAGGGAACAGATAAAGAAGATAATAGATAATGTTGACAAAGTAAAGGAAATACTCAGGAAGTACAGGGACTCGGATCTTCCAGAGGGTTGGAGCCCATTCACGCCCATCTGCGAGAGCTGCGGAAAGCTGTCCACCCCAAAAATAACAAAGTTTGAGGACGGAAAAGTTCATTATGTGTGCTCTGACTACAAGTTTGAGACAACGACTGCAAAAGGATGCGGCCACAAGGGAGTCGCAGATCCTGTGAAGGATGCAGGAAAGCTCATGTGGAAGTCAGAATGGGCGTCGCAGTGGGAAAGATGGAATGTGTGCTCTGAAGGCGCAGGAAAGGAATACCAGGTGCCGAACTCTGCTTTCTGGGTGAATGCAGAGATATGCGAGACAGTGATAGGATTCCCGCATCCAGTGCCCATATTCTATGAGCATCTTATGATTGACAACAAGAAGATGTCAGCCTCACTTGGCAATGTAGTGTATCCAAGGGAATGGCTTGAGGTAGCGACCCCAGAACTATTAAGATTATTCTACAACAAGAGGCTGATGAAGACAAGAAGCTTCTCATGGAGTGATGTCCCGAATCTCTATGATGAATATGACAGGCTTGCTGAGCTTTTCGAAGGCAAGAAGAAGATTGACAATGTGAAGAAAGAGGAGCACATCAACAGGCTTTTTGACATCTCACATGGAAAGGTTGTGCACAAGCCTTTGAAGGCAAGATTCAGTCATGCTATCCTTGTATCACAGCTGTTTGAGAAGGAATCTGATATGATGAATGCCCTGAAGAAGACAGGCCACTGGCAGGAGGACCACAAAAAAGAGATCCTTGAGAGGCTGAAAAGAGCCAATGTGTGGCTGAAGAAATATGCTCCTGCGGATGCGAAGTTCGAGCTGCAGGAGAAAGTGGATGAATGGACAGAGAATCATCTTGACGAAAAGCAGAAGAAGGCTCTCCATATTGTTGCTGAGAGAGTAAGAAAGAAGGACTATGATGAAAAAGAGCTTCACAATGAGTTCTA
>DATDWE010000095.1:0-3217 GCA_035289765.1 Candidatus Nanoarchaeia archaeon | reverse complement strand
ACAAGCCCGTGCTTCTTGAGCTGCTTGTCTATCTCCTTTATGGACTCTTCTGAAAGCCCTTTCTTGCCTATCTGCACAGAAGGCTTCAGCAGCATCGCTTTTCTCTTAAGGCTGGTTGTGCTCTGATGCTCCATATCATCTCCCCTCCCTTGGATGCACATGCTCAAGCTCCATCCTTGTCTTTAGGTCAGTGATGTGCTCAAGTTTTGTGATGTTCAGCTTCTTGTGGTCTCCTTTTATCTCCTCTATCAGGCTTGACACCCTTTCCCCCCCAAGGAAATGAGGCAGTATGACATAATCAGCGCCTTCCTTGTACAGCTGAAATGCCTCTTCTATATTATGCGAGGTGACAAAAGCTATTATGCTCCTGTTTCTCGCCTTTGTGTACTCAAGCAGCAGCCTGTTTGTTTCAATCTCAGGTATTGTGGATATTATGAGCCAGGTCTTACGGAAATCCAGCGTGCCAAGAAATTCAACATCCTGTACATCTCCGTAAACGCAGTTTATCCTTCTCTGTTCCAGCGAATTTATGGTGTTCGGGTCAAAATCAACTACAAGGAGTCTCATCTTCAGGTCCTTCATCTTGTTGAGAAGGGAGAATCCCATTCTGTTGTGTCCGAATAAGATGACATCATACGGGCGGGTCTCAGGCAATCCGGATGGTAATCCCTCTTTTCTGCGTTTGGCGATCTCAAATATCTTCAAGAATCTTGATACTTTAGGGTATATCTTTGACGAATAAGTGACCATGTAGACTGAGCCTGCTATTGTGATTATGCCTATTATGGTGACGAGTGAAAGGATCTCTGCGCTGAGATGCCCCAGTTTAACGCCCAATGCCACCAGTATCAGGGAGAATTCGCTTATCTGCGCCACAGTCAGCCCTGCCATGAACCCGGTTCTCCTGGAATATCCAAAAGCCCCCATGATGGCCATGACAATCAAAGGATTCCCCACAAGTATAAAGAGTGATAGTGCCACGATTGCTATTGTATGGAATGAGATATTGGTGAATATAAGGTTTGATCCTAGGTAGATGAAGAATATCACCAGGAAGAAGTCCCTTATCGGCCTCAATCTTGAGCTGATCTCATGCCTATAAGTGGAAACAGATAATGTCACTCCTGCAAGAAGCGCGCCCAATTCTATTGAGAAACCAAGATTCCTGAACAGGATAGACAGCCCAAGACACCATGCAACAGAGAATATGAGGAGGAATTCCTGCGATTTAGCTATCCTTGACATGACCTGCGGCATCACATAATAGGCTGTAAGCGCAAGGGCAAACAAGATGACTGACGCCTTGATCACTACATTGAGCAGGATGCCCTGGACACCTGCCCCTTCTGAGACTGAGGATATGACCATCAAGATGAACATGGCTATGATATCCTGCACTATCAGGAATCCTATTGCAATCCTTCCATGAAGGGTCTCTGTCTCTCCCTTGTCTGAGAGCAGCTTCATTATTATTATGGTGCTGCTGAATGTAAGGGCAACCGCAATATATACTGACTCCACTACTGAGAATCCAAACAGGTAAAGTATGAAGAATCCGATTATTGAGGTGAACAGGACCTGCCCTATGCCTGTGAACAGAGATATCTTTCCGAAACCCTTCATTATCATCGGACTCAGCCCTAATCCGGTTATGAATAAGAGAAAAACAACGCCGATCTCAGCCATCGTAGATATGATGCTCGTATCCTCAATTATGTTAAGGGAGTACTGTGAGATTATGATTCCTGCCGCAATATATGCTGTTATCAAAGGCTGCTTCAGGAGCTTGGCTGCGTATGCCAGCAAAGCAGCGATTATGAACATCAGCCCTATTTGGAAAAAGATATCCATTATCTGAACACCTCATGAATATTCTTCACGATGTCAGATGCAATGAATGTCCTGCCTCTTTTCTTCAGCAGGTAATCGCCCACCTTCCCATTGAGATAAGCAGCCATGCATGCTGACCTGAACAGGTCCGCTTTCTGGGCCGCAAATCCTGCGCAAAGGCCTGCAAGCACATCTCCTGTCCCGCCTTTTGTCATCACTGCATTGCCTGTCCTGTTATAGGCAGCTTTTTTCTTTGATATTATCCTGTCCACAGGGCCTTTCAGGAGCACGACATTGTTCCCTAATCTCTTCCTAAGATCCTTTTCTCTTATTCTGCTGTTCTTCAGCAGTATCTCATACTCTTTTTGGTGCGGGGTCAGTATTGCGCTGCTAAGTTCCTGTATCCTCACTGCCTTCAATGCATCAGCATCAATAACTTTTGGCTTCTTTATGTCTTTTGCGATCTTTCTTGCGAATGCGAGAGTCTCTTTCTTCCTCCCAAGACCAGGGCCAATGAGCACAACATCAAAGTCTTTTGCTAGGTTTATGATGCTTGAGGCGTGGCTTTTCCTGAAATGCCTGCACTGGAATTTCTTTGTGATGATGTCAGGCAACATACAGTTTATTGCCCAGGCAGTCTTTGCAGGAGCTGCAACAACAACAATGTCTGAACCGCTTCTCAGCACTGCCTCTGCAGCCATCGCTGCCATTGCAGGCGCTCCCACAAAGTCCTCGTTTCCGCCAACTACTAAAGTCTTGCCAAAAAACCCTTTACGAGCATCGGGATTCCTTTTCTTCATCTTCAGTATCGATCTTGCCAGGTATCTCATATCAATCCATCTTCATCTATCTTTTCTCAAAAAACATCTCCAGCACTGCGTCCTCCTCTTCAATAAGGCCGAACACAGATGGCTTTCTCCTCATGGCCCTGTGATAGCCGATCACAGTGTCTTTTGTCTCCTCAAAGTCTGTCAGTCTTTTGTTCATGTTCTCTCCCCTCCTTTCCCTTTTATATTGAGAAGTATGTTGCCCCTGTCATCAAGGATTATTGCTATCCTGTCGCCTTTTTTCCAGCCCTTGGCCTCTACCAATGCCTTTGGCAGGGTTATCTTGTACTGCTTGTTCTGGTCGTACTGTAGTTTTACCATGCTATGCCTGTATTTGTGCCAAAATAGGGTATTTTATATATAAATATACCTATTTTTATATCTTTTTTGATATGTTTTAATATACTTTTTTATAGGTATTAGATTATACATATATAAAGTTTATGGTTTGCTGGTTGTGTTTAATATACCACCGTTTAGTGGTAAAAATAGAAAGATTTAAATAGTAGTAGTATTTTATAGGATAAAATGGTGAAAACACAAACTAGGAGAGAGTGGAT
>DATDWE010000094.1:0-2585 GCA_035289765.1 Candidatus Nanoarchaeia archaeon | reverse complement strand
AAAATTCAAATCACTGCATGGAGTGGATATCAGGAGATCCCCTATGTTCAAGGGAAAGAATGTCACATTCACAAAGAGCAGCATCTTTGATTATCTGAAGGGATGCAGGGAGAAGTTTGACATCATAATCTGCTCTGAGGTCATAGAGCACATCAAGGACCAGAGGGCTTTCCTGCAGAAGATAAGGAAATGCCTTGCTGATGATGGCATAGTCTTCCTCTCAACAAACAACAAGTACTGGTGGAAGGAGGGGCATTATGGGCTTCCATTCCTGACATATCTTCCCAAGTTCCTGCAGAAAAAGTACATAAAGCTCTTCAACAGGGAAAGGAAGTGCGGCTATGATGTCACAGAACTGTTCTCATACAGAAGGCTGAAGAATCTTTTCATCGAGACAGGCTACGCTCCAGGGTTTACTGTCCCAGAAGGCCTGAGCTTTCCTTATTCAATCATAATGCATCTGATGAAAGGGCCGATGTGGAACTTCAGCATCGGTTTTATGGTTATTGCAAGGAAAAAGAATTGATAAAAAGGAGATATCATGTGCGGCATAGTCGGTTTCAACTGGGAGGATAAGGAGCTCGCAAAGAGCATGGCCAGCATAATGAGCCATCGCGGGCCAGATGATTCAGGAGCATACGCAGACAGCATTGTGTCCCTCGGCCACAGAAGGTTATCAATACTTGACCTGTCAGCAAAAGGCCACCAGCCCATGAGCAACAAAGAAGGCACAATATGGATAACATTCAACGGCGAGATATACAATTTCTGGGAGATAAGGAAAGATCTTGAGAAGAAAGGCTACAATTTCAATTCTGACTCAGACACAGAGGCAATAATATATGCTTATGAGGAATATGGATTTGGCTGCCTTGACAGGTTCAATGGGATGTTCGCATTCTGTATCTATGATTCAAAGAAGAAGATTCTTTTCCTTGCAAAGGACAGGATGGGCAAGAAGCCATTGTACTATTACAGCAAGAATGGAAAATTTGTCTTTGCATCTGAGCTCAAGGCGATCCTCCTGCACGACATAAAGAAGGAAGTTGACAATAATGCTCTCAACAAGTTTGTAACACTCAGGTACAACACAGATCAGAGCACAATGATAAAGGATATCCTGAAGCTCCAGCAGGGCCACTATGCTGTGTTTGATCTTAAGACAAAGAAGCTCAGCATAAAGAAGTGGTGGGACATAAGGATTGACATCCAGAAAAGGCCAGAGGATTATTTTGTGAAGGCCCTGCAGAAAGAGTTCAGGGATTCTGTAGAGAGAAGGCTGATCTCAGATGTTCCATTGGGAGTCTATCTCTCAGGAGGGATTGATTCAAGCTCTATTGTGGCCATGATGAAAGAGCTTGATGTACCTATAAAGAGCTTCTCTGTTGACTTCGGCAATGACAGGAGGATTGAGGACATAAGATACGCGAGACTGGTCGCAGACCATTTCGATACAGACCACAAGGAAATCTACTGCGAGCCTTCTGTGAAAGAGCTTCCAAAGATATGCTGGCATCTTGACGAGCCATTGGCAGATCCTGCTGTGATTCCGTCCTATCTTCTCTCAAGGCTTGTGAAGAAGCATGTGACTGTGGTCCTTAACGGCGCAGGAGGAGATGAGATATTCGGAGGCTACCAGCACTTTGAGTTCCTAAAGCACAGGGAGAAGCTTAATCTTGTACCCTCAGCCATAAAGAAGAGCGTGATTCCTTTTGCTATAAGGGCAACGCCTGACTTTATTGTTGACAGGTTCTCCAAGTTCCTCACTGCATTCGGGGAGAAGGGCGCTGAGAAATTCGCAGAATTCATAAACTCATCAGGCAACAAAAGCAAGTTCTATCTCTCGATAGTGTCTGTGATGGATGAGGCAGAAAGAAAAGCGCTCTTCAGGAAAGCTGGCATTGATGTCAGCCTGGTTGATGAGTACAAGAAAAGGTATTTCAGCTCAAAGCATGAATATATGGACCAGGTCATGTACCTTGAGAGCAACCATTTCCTCGTGGACAACATATTCATGCATGTTGACAAGACAACAATGGCTTTTGCAGTCGAGAGCAGAGTGCCGATATGCGACTACAATGTCGTCAATCTTGCATTCCAGATCCCCTGGAAGCTCAAGCTGAAGGGAAAAGGAGGGAAATATATATTCAAGAAAGCCATGAAGCCTTACCTTCCAAAAGAGGTATTGGCAAGGAAGAAGCAGGGATTCTTTGTGCCCATAGACAGGTGGATTGAGAAGGACATAAAGGATTCAATCGCCTCAATACTTTCAGAGAAAGAGATTGCAAAGCACGGCCTGTTCAACCATTACCAGATAAAAAAGATGTTTGATGGATTCGCAAGATCAAAGATGTACTATGCAAGGCAGATGTGGACACTCATGAACTTTGAGCTCTGGCACAAGATATATGTGCAGGGAATCAAGCCAGAGAAGATAAAGATATGATCAGAGGGCGATTGATTACAACATGGGAATCCCGAAAACAGGCAGGTCAAAAGATGGCAGGCCAATGCATTATTCAGTAGGCGCTGTGATAAAAAAAGACGGAGAATATCTTCTTATTGACAGGGCAGTGCCTCCTTTT
>DATDWE010000093.1:0-2347 GCA_035289765.1 Candidatus Nanoarchaeia archaeon | reverse complement strand
AGCCTCTGGAGGGACTTGAACCCTCAGCCTGCCGATTGCCTGTATAAAGCTTTAAAGCGCATTACAAGTCGGCTGCTCCACCGTTAAGCTACAGAGGCATATCCAGAAAAATCAGTATTTGCTTTATAAAGCTTTTGATGGTAGTTCTGGTTCCTGCACTTTGCCGATTTCCGTGCATACTTCATTTAATGTTAGAAAAAGGACCGCAAAATCCAGTATCACGGTCTTGGCTTATAACCCATTGAATCGTAGAATGACTCTCCTTTAAGGGGCATGAAGTGCAGTACCTCAAAGGATTCTTTTACAAATGCCTGCAATTTGAGGGTGTCTGTTATTGTGCTGTTCTTCCTGCTCTCCCTCTGCTTCCTCCATATCCTCCTTACCATTATGCTGAGAAAGTGCTTAAGGAACCAGTGATTCTTCCATTCATCATCAGGGTCTATCATGAGATCTCCCTTTACCCATACCTCTATCTCGCCCTGCTGGGCTCTTTTCTTCTCGCCCTCAAACATGACCTCAACATCCTTGACATACCTTAAATGGAAGTCAAGGCCCATCTGCTGCTCATAGAAAGGGGATCCTTCTTCTCTTTTCTTTGTCCTCCACCACAGCCACATTGTCTTTGCTTCCCTTGGGTCAGAGGATCTCTTCTCAGAATAATAGGTCTCCATCATGTTCCTTGACCCTGCGACAGAATCCATATAACCAAGGTCAATGAGCTTCTCTTTTATGTCCCTGTATATCTGCTTGAAATCAAAGATACCATAATACTTTACCCTCGTTTTTAGTCCAGGAACTTTCCAAGGCATAGGACCACATAAGGCATTTTCATTTATAAATGTTTTGTATTCTAATACTTAAGATAAAGCAGGGTTATGGTCCTGGCTGCCCTGAGGAATGGCAGAGGCTCTGTTACGAGCTTTGTCTTTCTTTTCCTCATTGCCTCAAAAACAGAGTCAATGCTTTTTTCTGCGTCAACCATGCTGTATGTCCTGTTTAGCTGCTCAAACATATGGCAGTCAGACGTCCCTACAAGCGGAAGCCTGTATCTTTCTGCAATCTCCACTGCCTTTGTGTTGAAGGTCAGCCCCCTGATGTAGAAATGCGAGAACTCAATTCCATCAAAGAGCTTTATGTTCTCCAAAAGCTTTGAATGCAGTGCTTTGGGATCTGGATAGAATGGATGTGGCGCAATCACAAACAGGTTCTCATCCTTGTGCTTCTCAAGATCATCAAAAGTCTTAACTTTCTCAGCCATCTCTTTTGTCACATTGAGCATTATAACTTCTTTTCCTTCAATCCTCTTCTCAATGCCTGGGATGAGGAGAATGCCTCTCTTCTTCGCATACCCTTTGAGCTCATTGCTGAATGCGATCCTGTCATGGTTTGTTATTGAGACAGCATCATATCCAAGCTTTGCCATCCGGTCTATAAGCTGTCTTGGAGAATATGCAAGAGCATGGTTTGAGTCAACTCCTGCATGGGTGTGGAAGTCTGTCTTGAGCATTATCTGATCATTTCCTCCTGAAGTTGAACTTTATCCTGCTGTGCTTTGGAGGCTCTGGCCTGTATGTTTTCTTCCTATTCTTTCTTCTCTCAAGGACCATGACAAGAATGGACAGCATGACACCTATTGCGATGCCTGAAAAGAACACCATTGCATCACTGCTCTTCAGGCCAACAAGCCTTATCCTCTCAGGCTCAAAATAAATGTCAAGATTACTGAGCTCGAGAGCATACTCTGCATAAAGAAGCGCCGAATATACATCCTTTTCCCTCAGGCTGGTCGCGTATTCATAATAGCTGTAACCCAGGATGGGGAATATTCCGTTTTCCTGCTGGCTTATTATAGATTTTCTTGCAGCTTCAAGCTTTCTTGAGAGCAGGTCATCTACGTCCTCTTTTTTTACGCCTATAGAGCTTGATACAACACCTATCTGGGCCTTTGTGAGCGTTGCCTTGTAGAGGCAGAGCACATAATCTCCGTTCCTGTATGTGTCTTTTGCGCCATCTATATCCTTTCTTATGTCTCCCATCAGCCCCCTGAAAAGATAATCCACATAGCTGTACTGCTCTTCTGCCTCAGATATCTTGTTGATGCATGAACTCATAAGCTCTGTGCTGCTTATCCTGAATCTCTTTCCATTCTGCCCAAGAAAGTTAGACCATGATACAGCGCTGTTGTACCTCTCCACTGCCAGAGCAAGCAGTCCTGGAAGCATGCTGGAGTTGTTGAGCATCTTTATCCTGCTCTGGTTGATATAATCCTCTGTCTCCCCAAGCCTGTCTTTCACGATCATGTACGCCTGAAGGTCTGTCATTGTGCGTATCCTGAACTCATCCAGAT
>DATDWE010000092.1:0-8243 GCA_035289765.1 Candidatus Nanoarchaeia archaeon | reverse complement strand
ACAAAAGGATCAGACTCTTTGAGGCCGAACTTATTCACAAATATGGAGAAACCGCTGACTAGAGCTGTGAAGAACGCGAAGATCAGCCCTTTTTTATCCATATATGCCAATAAACGTAATTAATATATATAGATTTCCATTATTTGGAGCAATGGCCAAGAGGATTTACTGTTTCGGCAACCCAGACCTAAAAGAGGATAGGTTTGCGCTTGAGATCGCTGATGAGCTGGCAAGGGATAAAGAGCTGAAAAAGAAAGGCATTGAGTTCATAAAATGCACAAGCCCTGATTTCCTGCTGAATATAAATGAAAAGGAGATCATCATCCTTGATGTCGTGAGGGGCCTGAAAGATGTCCAGATGATAACAGACTTGAACAGGCTTAATGCCACAAAGACAACAACAATGCATGATTTTGATCTGGGCACTGTGCTGAAGCTGCTGAAAGAGGCTGGTCAGATAAAGAATGTCAGGATTATAGGGATTCCTTCTGGCGCAGATAATAATAATGTCAAGAAGAAAATCATCTCCTTTCTATCTTGAGATCAAGGAAGTGCGCAGAGCAGCTGAAGCATGGGTCATAGGACCTTATCAGCATCTCAATCTGGCCCTTTATCTTCTGCTCTGGTTTGTTCAGGATTGGAGGCACCATGATCTTGAGGTCTTCTTCCATCTGTTTTAGGTTCTGCGCAGTTGGTGTTATGATGTTCGCCTTCATCAGGTGGCCGGTCTCATCATAGGTGTAATCATGCACAAGCAGCCCTCTCGGCGCCTCTGTGTATGCAATTCCCCTTCCTGGCTTTGGAGAGAACTCAACAGGATTCTCATCCCTGAAATTATTGTTCTCAAGTATCTCTATTATCCTGTCAAAGCAGTGCAGCACCTCAATCGCCTGCGCAGCATTGTTATGGAAAGGATTCTTGAAGTTCACCTCTCCAAGATATTTTCTTGCGTCTTTTGACAAAGAGTCTCCATTCACAAGAAGCCTTGCCAGTGCGCCATTGAAGAACGGCTTTCCCCTGTAGAGGACATACTTTGCAGTTGAGCCTTTCTTTATGTGCTCCTCAAAGACATTCTCATAATCCTTCTCTGAATAGCACACGCCTCCAGTGCAGTTTATCTTTCCCCTGTAAAATGAGTGCTTATCATTCACAAAGGCAAATGCCTGGCTTTCCCTCTCAAGCTTTGGATATTTCAGCTTGAGGAACAGGTCAACAGTTGCCTTTGCATCCTTTCTCATTGCTTTGAACCTGCTCAGAAGGCCATCGAGCCTCTCTTTTTCAGGGATCTTTGAGAATCCGCCGACCACTGCTGTAAATGGGTGTATCTCCCTGCCACCAATGACTGTGACAAGCTCATTCCCAAGCTTTTTTAGCTGCAGTGCTCTCTGCACAACGTCCCTGTGTTTAGATGCCATTGCAATGGCGCTGTCAAATCCAAGATAGTCAGGCAAAGCAAGTATATAGAGATGGAGAACATGGTTCTGGAACACTGTGCCATAAAGCAGAAGGTCTCTTAAAGTGTGTGTCTGGTCCGATACTTTGACGCCAAAGGCATCTTCTGTTGCCATAAGCGATGTCATTGAATGGGATGGCGAGCATATTCCGCATATCCTTGATGTGAGCGGGCTTATGTCATCATATCTCCTGCACAGGACCAGGCTCTCAAAGAATCTTGCTGACTCATACACATCAAGCTTTACCTTCTTCAGCTCATTGCTCTCAACCTTCAGGTTGAGCTTTGCATGGCCTTCTATCTTTGTTATGTGCTCTAGCTTTATTGTCTTTGACCCTTTTCCTGCTTCTTTCCTGGATTTTTTGTTTAGTGCCATAGCAATCATCCCTTTTTCACAAGCCTTTCCTTGTGATAATCCTTTTCTATCACATCGCATGTCCTTCCGACGATCTTGTTGAATATCTTTGATGTTCCTGCAAACCCAGTGAAGAACTTCTTGATGTCCTCATTTGTGAATCCCATCTTCTCATAGAGGTGGACAAGAGGGTCTACATTTGAGTCCTCAAGAGGGCCTCTGCAGCCCCTGCAGTATATCCTTGAATTAAGGCATACAGAATTGCATCCTCCGTTAGTGATGGGCCCCATACAGGGTTGACCTCTCTGCAGCAGACAAGGATTCTTGTTTTCCCTGCATTCCTTGCACACAGGAAAATCAGGCTGCCTTGGGATCTTTCCAACCATGAGCTCTTTCAGCACATGCAAGAACTCATATTTGTTCGGAGGGCAGCCGTGCATGTAATAATCTACCTTCACATAATTCCCTATGCCGTCTGCCCTGATTGACTTTATGACTCTTGTGCTCTTGTATACCGGAACCTCTATCTCCTCCTCAGTATAGAAATCCTTTATTGAAGGGACTCCGCCATAGCTTGCGCATGATCCGAGAGCAACAAGATACTTTGAGTCTTTCCTTATCCTCTTTATGCTCTTCTTTTCCTCTGGTGTTGAGACAGCGCCCTCAACAAAAGCAACATCAAACGGCCCTTCCTCATTCTTTGCCTTTGCCATTGGAAAATGGGTTATGTTTGTGCTGCTGAATATCTCCATGAGGTCATCTTCAAGGTCAAGAATCTCAAACTGGCAGCCTGCGCAGCTTGTCAAAGAGAATATCCCGACTTTCAGCTTTTTTGGTCTTATCATCTTGCCTCTTTTCCTTTATTTCAATAGGTTCTCTTGCCCTTTCTCAATCTACCATCTTCTTGGCGTCCTTGTAGCTGAACACAGGGCCGTGCTTGCATATGTATCTTCCTCCAAGCTCGCAGTGGCCGCATTTCCCTATGCCGCAGCTCATCAGTCTCTCAAAGGATATATAAACATTTTCCTCTTTTATGCCCTTCTTCATTAGGCTGTCCATAACAAATTTTATCATCACAGGGGGCCCGCAGACAAGCGCTACTGCACCAGAGTCAAGCTCAACCCTGTCAATCAATGCTGTCACAACACCTACATTGCACTTCATCTGCTTTGGAGCGCAGTCAAGCGTGAACTCAAAATTGAAGTCTTTCTTCCAGTCCTTCTGGTCTCTCAGGAACAGTATGTCATTATAATGCCTGAATCCAAAGAAGATATGCACCTTTCCGTATCTTTTCCTGCTGGACTCTATGAACTTTATCGCTCCCCGCAGAGGAGCTGTTCCTGTGCCGCCGCCGACAAGGATTATGTCTTTTCCCTCAATCTCTTTCAGGGGATATCCATGGCCATAAGGCCCTCTTATCCATAAATGGTCGCCTTCTTTCTTTGAGTGAACTGCATTTGTCACATTGCCCACATTCCTGATGCAGAGGTCAATATAATCCTTTGAGCAGGATGATATTGAGACAGGGAACTCCCCTATGCCAAGGATGCTCAGCTCAACAAACTGGCCAGGCAGCGGGTTAATCTTAGTGTTAACCCTGAATGTTTTTGTATCATGGGTCTCATTGAATATCTTCTCTATCCTGTACCTGTTTGGTATGTATGGGTTCATTTCAGCGCCTCATAATATTGATAGATGTTTATTCCGACAGGGCATGCTTCATTGCATCTTCCGCAGCCAACGCATCTTGGATATCCGAATTTCTCATAGAAATAGATGAACTTACAGTGTATCCTCTGCTTTCCCCTGGCGCCCCTGTCCTTCCTGAAAACGTGGTTGCCGGCTACCTTTGTGAACTCCTCAAGCTGGCAGCTTGCCCATTTCCTGTACTTGTGGCCTGACTTGCAGTCAATGTTCAGATGCCCCTCAATCGTGAAGCAGACGCATGTCGGGCAGACTACTGTGCACGCAGAGCAGCTGAAGCATTCTTTTGCGTATCTTTCCCACACCTCCTTGTTGTCGGTCTTCACCTCTTTGGGCTTGTATTTTGGGATGATTGGCCTTGAATATTCTGTTTCCTTCAGATCCAGCCCTTTCAGCAGGCCTTCTCCTTTTTTTGTCGCAGGATGCAGTATGAAGCTTGCACCCTTATCAATGATCTGGAGGTCATGGCAGTCAATGAGGTCTATGTTCACGCAGCTGCATCTGTCTGCAGGCCTGCATGGTATCTCAATAAGGATTGCACACTCTCTCTTTGCCTTGTAATGGGGGTCAGCAGGCTCTCCCAGTAGTATGAGATCATTCCGGTGCACTCCATTGATGTCGCACCTGTTCATGAGGAAGATTGTCTTCTCTGACTTTGGCACAACAGGCGAGATTTTATCCTCCTTAAAGCTATATAATTTCTCTCCTGATCTCAGGAAGAAATCCTTTGCAGGATAGAGTGGCGTGTCAAACACAACCTTGCTGCCCTCTCCTTTTTTCAGGACAGTAAATCTCGACATAAGATCTTTTTTATCCATTACAGGCGCAACAACCCTTGCCTTAGAAATAAGATGCTCTATAAAGTATGGAAATTCCTCTTTTTTAAGCAAATAAGCCATATATAAGATAGATAATATAGTATATTTAAAGGTTGTTGTTTATAATCAGTATATAGTCAGGCATAGAGATAATATTAGGCTGCCTGACATCAGGTTATCTGCATTCAAATATTGCCTGGCCATCCACAATCTTGCTGATGGAGCAGAGAAGCCCTGTGTATGTGTCTGTGTTCAGGCTGAACTCCTCTCCGATCTCTCCCTTCACAGGAGTCATTGCTGTGAGCTGGCTTAGTGGAATTATCCCAAGCTTTGTGTCACTGGATTCGCTTGTGCACCACATCGTTGTCTCGCATGAATAGCCTTGTCCGCATGGCTCAACCAGAGCAGTCTTGACACATCCATCTTCTTCGATGCATGCATAGAACCCCTCATCCTGGCACCATGATGTGCCTGGAGTGCACTGGATCTCGCAGACCTCTGCTTCAGTCTCTGCTGGCTCATCTTTCTGCAGATCCTGCGCCTCTTGCTCCTGTGCAGCAGAAGCCTGTTCTGCTTCACCAGCATCCTTAGGCTGGCTCTGCACTTCTGGACTGGTACCTTCTTTTATTTGAGCAGAAGTATCTTCAGATTTGTCCTGGCTGCTGCAGCCATAGAGAATTACAAGAACAGCAATGGATGCAAGAATAATTATTTTCTTCATGAACACGGTTTTTTGCAATAAATATATAAATCTATCGAAGGCAGCACATACAACTTTTCCCGCCTTTGATTACTGAAGCAGATACATCAATATATTGCATCTTGGACAGAAACATTTATATAAATGGATGGCTATTATATGCATAATGGCAAAGAAGAAGGGGGTTTCTAAGAGTAAGGCAAAGGATGATAAATATCTTAAAGAGTATTATGAGAACAAGGATGTCAGCAAGACTCCTGAAAGAAAAGGCCTCAGGATATTCCTGGTTTTCCTTCTGATAATAGGGCTATTCATTCCAATCAGCGCCTATGTTGAGACTCAGGTTACTGCTGAGCCCAATGTCAGGTATGCTGTCACAAAGATGGCAAAAGACATCTGCGAGATGGAGGCAGACAATCCTTCTGTCAGCTGCAGGCCAAAAGAGCTTCCCAAGACAGAGTTCAGCGATGGGTACACATACCAGAACATGATTGATGATGTGGTCAATTTCATCTATTACGGTGGGGGAAAGGGGACAGAGAATCTGAGCTCACAGCAGAAGGCATTTGTCGGAGTGTACAGGCTGAAGAATTTCTATGAGAACTCAAGATATGCATATTTCCTTCTTGTGCTTGCGCTGATAGGCATTGTGTCTCTCGTCGCTCTCTTTTACAGGAGAAAGGATGTGCTTCTGGGATCCCTCGCATCTACTCTTAACATAACGCTGTTCCTGCTGTTTTTCTGGCATGCCCTGATGTTCATCTTCTGGGTTGGCTTCATCCCGAGGGTGCTTTCAACCATTGTAAGAAGTTCAGGAGATGCCATGCGCGCCCTGTTCTTTGGAGCTGACTTTGGGTTCAGCCTTTCCAAGCTGCATCTTTTTGTCGCTGTCGGAGCCCTCATACTCTTTATCATAACAATTATTGTGAGAAGGGCGTCAAGCAAAGAATGATTGTTCTCTATGGTTTTCTGAGATAAAGTTCAGACCTTAATAGTGTAGACAGGCCTCAATGAAGCTATCTCCTCACCCATGCCTAGCCCAAGTGTCTTGAGAAGGACCTCTCTTCCCCTATAGCTGTACTCTATCTCTTTTGGGTCAGAGACTATCTTTTTTCCAGTGCCGTCTGTCATGTCAATCTCAAAATACCTCAGCTTGTTAACCTCGAATATCCTGTCAACATTCAGTGAATCAGTGAAGGTGTACCCTCCGCCGTGGGGCAGGAGATTCGCTTTCCTGAGCCTGCCATACACACCAAGCCTTTCTGCCCTATCAGAGAATCCAAGATTCTCAATCTGCTCCTTTGTGAAATTCTTCCTGGCCCTCAGGAGGTAGGATGGAAGGTCTGCCCTGATAGAGAATGGATAGATTCCCCTGAAATCCTCAACATAATGGCAGCCAAGGCCAACCTCATTCATGTTTATCAGGCCCTGGTGCGTCCTGTTGCAGATCACCTTCCCTCCAAACAGCGCGTTAAAAGCCAGCTCCCTTCTCTTCTTGGCGAAATAATCCGCAAATTCCCAGAACCTGAAATAATTCTTAGCCCTTTCCCCTTCAAGATAATATATCGGCCCAAAAGGGGTTTCCATCCTGTCATAGACCTGCTGCAGCGCAGAGCTTTCATCAAAATAAAGGCCAGGCCCTGCATCATTCTCTTTCTTCATCTCAGGGCATCCTGCATGCAGAATGACAAGATGCTTTGGCAGCTTTACAGAAGCGCTCTCAACCTCAAACACATCAATGAAATGGTTTCCCTTGTTGAAGTCCCATTTCACTTTAACATTCTTTATGTATGTGTCCTCTTTCTCAAAGTTGTATATCGCCTTCAGGAGATTCTTTGGGTCAGGCACTGACTCAATGCCTCCGACAAGCATGCCACATGCATTTGGCTTGACATCCAGCACAGTCAGCTTTTCCTTTCCAGGACCCCAGCTGATCTTTCCACCATAGCCGATTCCCTGGTTCCACCTGCCCTCATTCCTTGTTATGGTCTCGTCAGGAGAGGATATGAATGTTGCATCAGGCATTGCACCAAGATGCTCCTGCATGAGATGCATCTTTGCAAGGCCGAACTGCATGTTTGCCCTGCATAGCGCAGTAGCAGAATCCTCAACGCCTGTTGAGAATATGTGTTCCGATGCTCTCTCAAGCACCTTTCTTGGGTCAAGTTTTGAGAGGTTCATTCTTCAAGAATCAACTTGTAGTTCTCAATCTCATGTATCTGCTTTGCTCTTTTAGCAAGGCCTTTTCTCAGCCTTGTCACAATGTCAAGGGTCTCCTTGTGCAGGTTCTTTCCGAGCTTCCTGCTCTCCTTGTAGTAAAGCTTGTGATAGTCTGCCATCCTTTTTGCAATCCTGTCTTCTATTATGTACTCCATTGTGCCTGATTTGCCCATTACGCCTCTCATCATTCCCATCAGGCCCAGCCTGTCAAGGGCATCTGCATCAAAAACAACCTTCTCTTCAGGAGATTCTGGAGGTATCATTGATTCAGGGCTATGCCTCACGACAATCTTGCTTATTCTTCTGATTGTTTTTAGGTCATCAATAAGGGATTCCATGAACTCCTCTGTCCGGGCAGCTCCGTCTATGCCGTGGAACATCCCATTAGGGGCATTCAGCCTTCCTATGTCGTGGAGCAGCGCGCCGCATATGAGAATGAAAGGGTCGACTGGTTCCTTTATCTTCCTTGCAATCTCAATGGAGAACCTGCAGACCTCAAGGATATGAGAATAATCATGGCCTTCTGACCTGTTGTGCTTGTCCTCAACAAATCTTATTATCTCCTCGACTATGAGCTTCTCTTCTCTAGTCATCTTTCTTGTGAAGACCATTGCACACCTCTTTTATGACAGAAGAATAAATCCGGAATATTTAAAGGTTTAGCTTGACAGCAGCCTGCCGGGAAGTATTGGAGGATTCCACCTGTTAAGCCCCGCAATCCCATAAGTTGTTATATTCCTGGCGAGATAATGAAGTATCCTGCAGGTTGCAATGTCCCCATTGACAATGCTGCTATAGTCCTTCATGTATTCCTCTCCATCAAGCATGGTGATATGCACATAATTCCGGCTCTTTGCCCCCACACTCATCTCAAGCTTCAGCAAAAGATGGGGAAATCCCTTTACAGAGAACACCTCGCATTGTTCAGAGATTCCTGATATCCCCCTTTCTTCAATAAAGCTTCCGTTCTTTGGCTTGACACCATGCTGAGCA
>DATDWE010000091.1:0-9207 GCA_035289765.1 Candidatus Nanoarchaeia archaeon | reverse complement strand
CTCTTTCCTTATCCCTTCCACAACAACAAATTCTCCCTCAACTTTCACTTTTACGCCGTCTTTTATCTTCAGCTTCCTTGGCGTTTTCTCTCCCAGGAAGTTTGCCACATTGAACTCATTGCCGCTGACTGAAACATTCATAGGGAAGTGTCCCGTGCAGATCTTAAGCCTGTATGTATGGCTTTCTTTAGCTCCTTTCATCATGTTCTTTATATGGGCCTTGAATGTTCCCATCATGGTTTTTTCCCTTTTTGTGGCTTTTAGGGCGCTCAGGATTATTTTCCCTTCTTTATTCTCAATCTTTATCCTTGGGCTTGCAAATTTTCTTTCAAGCTCTCCTTTTGGGCCCTTTACTTTCAATGTATGTCCTGCTATCTCCACATTGATTCCCTCTGGGATCTTCACCCTTCCTATCATTTCATTGAGTTTCATTTTAATAGCAGTATGCTAAAAGCCTTCCTCCCAGCCCTTTTTGTTTTGCCTCATTATGCGTCATTATCCCATTTGAAGTTGACAGGATTATTATTCCGAAGTCCTTTGCTATCATATATCTTTTCTCAAACTTCTCAAAATCACCAAGTGCTATAGGGTATCTTGGTTTTATTGCTCCGCACTGATTCAGCCTGCCGATAAGGTTTATCTCAAGAAGCCCCCCTTTTCCGTCATTTACCTCATTGAAACTTCCTATGTAAAGGTTTTCCTTCATTATCTCCAGCACCTTTTTTATGACCTTTGAGGATTTTACAGTGCATTCCTTCTTTGCAACCTTGTCTGCATTGAGTATTTTTGACAAAGCTGCTGACAACAAATCATTTTGCGACATTTTTGTTCACCTTAATTGTATTTTTTGAACCCGATATCCTGCGCAACTTCCCTGAAACACTGTCTGCACAGGTTAAGCCCGTATTTGTCTATGTGGGCCCTGATTCTCCCGCATCTCCCGCATCTTTTCCTGCTTATACCGCAGCTTCTTTCCTTTGGAGCATTGTGTTTCACGTATTTCTTCAGCTTTTCAGGCTTTCCTTTCAGCTGCTTCAAGACTTTCTTATAATTGCTGTAACTCATTCTTCTTCACCGACCTTTATATTAAATCTTGATTTCATGAATTCAATTGCGTCTTCTTTTGATATCATATGGCTCTTCGAGATATTTCTTCTCCTAATCCTTCTTTTTTTGATCCTGAAGCCAGGCCTTTTTAGTGTTATGCATGCCTGCAGACCCATTATTCCGATCTCGGGGTCATATTTTACCTCCTTTATGTCGATATATTCACTTATTCCAAAGGAGATGCTTCCCCTCTCATCAAAACAGCTTTCTGGCAGCATGCCTGATTTTGCATCAAGAAGCCTCGGTACCAGATTAACTGTGCTCTTGCCCCTCAATGTGATCTTGCACCCAACAGGCAGCCCTGGTCTCAGGCCCCATGTAGGTATCCTTTTCATAGTGACTGTCTTCACAGGGTTGACGCCTGTTATGCTTTTTATGAGTTTTATGCCTTTATTAAGCACTACCTGATCCTTCCCTGCACCCACATTCAGGGTGAGCTTTTCTATCTCAATATTTCTCATCACATTAATTTTCTGCATTTTGTTATCCTGGTTTTTAGTTTCCATTTTCACATGATTGATATTGATGCCTTGTCTTTGCCTATCACAAAAGCATATGATTTGGCTGTTTCAGAAAGCACACCGTCATCTGACTTGAACTTAAATATGCTTCTTGTAATCTCCTCTACCACACCGCTCTTGCCTATGTGCTTTCCGCCGGTTAGGTAAACGTATGCTCCCTTCTCAAGTTTGAAGTGATTCTTTATCTCCTGTTTCGGAAGAGATATCAGGAGAGTATCACCCACATTATATGGGATTTTCTCTCCCTTCTTGAATAGGAGATTTCTTGAATCAAATAGGTTTATCTGCGTAATGCCTCCCTCAATCATCCTCTTTCCTGTTATTTTGCATGGTTTTATGCCGCTTTCTTCCTTCTTTATCGGCATTGCTGTTATCTCTCCTTTCCTGTTCAAAAGCATTCTGTAATGCTCATTTACCTCTGGCAGCGAAACAACATCCATAAACCCGACAGGCAGTCTTAGCTCCTTTCTTTTCTTGCCGTCAACAAGGACATCCTTTGTTAGCAATATTGTTCTTGCCTCTTTTCTTGTGTTGGCGCATTTAATAATCTCTTTCATGACTGTTTCAAGTGACATTGCCGTTTCATAATCATGGGCGCCTGCGCTTGGCTTGGTGACCCATTCAGATACCTTCCTGTCCAATTTCCAGGTTCTTGGCATCGCAATCCTTTTCATGTGGTTCTTGACCATTTTTTTACCTCAGTTCATGTTGATTATCATCTTTTGCTGCTTTCAGGTTTTTCATCCTTCTTTACCTTTTTAAGCCTTCTTTTGTCGTTCAAATTAAGTTCTGTGATAAGCAGATTTGAAGCCTTTATCGGCGGAGTTATCTTTGAGCCGTCCCTCTTTGTAATCTCTATTCCTGTTATGTACACGGCAGACCTTTTCAGATCAACCCTGTCCACGCTTCCTGTAATGCCTTTGAAGCTGCCCCTCATGATCTTTACCTTATCCCCGCTTCTTAAGGGCAGTCTCCTTGTCGCATGCTTGCTCCTCAATTCTTTTGAAAGATGGGCCCCCAAAAACTTGCGCTTGACATGGATTGGAGCCTGAGCAGCATATTTCCTCTGTTTTTTTGTCTTGCTGCTCGATTTCCACGATTTTGACCATTCTTTCATTTTTATCACTCAATCACACGATTATACTCGCTATCTTCGCAATTCCTGGCCACCTGTCACATGCTTCCTTTGCTATTGGACCCTTGAATATTGTTCCTTTTGGATTTCCTTTGTCATCTTTTAGCACAACAGCGGCATTATCTTCAAACTTGATTCTTGTTCCGTCAGGCCTTCTATATTCTTTTTTCTGCCTTACAATGACTGCCAATACCACCTGCTTCCTCATTGCCTGGCTTCCTTTCTTCACTGCGGCCTGTATAAGGTCTCCCACACCTGCTGCCGGATACCTCCCTTTTGAGGTTTTCTGGCCAAACACAGACACTACCTTGATTACTTTTGCGCCTGAATTGTCGCACGCTTCAACATAACTGCCATGCGGCAGGGACTTTGGTATTCTCGCTTTGATTGCTAGCATTTTACTTGCCCTTCCTCTCCTTTGCTACCTTCTGCTCCTTTTTGTCGTCCTTTTTCTCTTTCTTCTCCTTTTGCTTGGCTGTCTCTTCTGGTTTTTCCTCAATTCCTTCAACTTTCTCAACTTTTCCAAGCTTTTCAACTATCACAAAATGTTTTGTCTTGCTTAAAGGCCTGCATTCTGCTATCCTGACAAGATCATCCTTTTTTGCGCTAATGCATTCCGGATTGTGCGCATGAACCTTTGTCCTTCTTCTTTCATATCTCTCATATTTAGTAATATAATGCCTTCTCTCCCAGCTTACTGTTGCCGTATTCTTGGCCAGGGCTGACACAACCTTGCCTACAAATATCCTGCCCCTTACCTTAAGGTCTCCATGAAATGGGCATTTTTTATCATTACATCTTGCGGCAGGTTCTTTCAGAACCAAACCGGTGTTTTTTGCTTTTTCCACCATATTCACCTTAATTTCTTCTTTATCCTCTCTTCAGGCCTTCCCGCAAGCAATCTGCCGTCAATCCTCGCTTTCTCGCTTGGTATCTTGATGACAACATTGCACTTTATCACTTTTTTTTCGCCTTTATCCGTATTTATCACCAGGCAATTCTTTGTTTCATCTATTATTTTTCCCTTAATGCCAATTTCTGATTTATTTTTTGAATCTGAAATCTCTATGTCTAATCCTATCAGCTCTTTCTTCGTTAAGTCCTTCATCATATCTACTCTACTTCTATTGTTTCAGGAACAAAACCCATCTGGACCAATATCGGCTTGACTTTTTGTTTGTGGTTTCCCTGAAGCTCAATCTTGCCTTCCTTTACTGTCCCTCCGCATGCAAGCTTGTTCTTCAGTGTTTTTGTGAGATCCTTGATGTTTATCTCCTTTTCATCTATCCCTTCAATCACTGTGTAGTTCTTTTTGAACTTCCTTTTTTCTGTCTTCACTACAATTCTTTGCCTCTCCTTTGCTATTGACTCACAAACACATAAGTCTTTTGGCAGTCCACAAGTCTGGCAGACTTCACTCATTTGTTTTTGTTTCCTCCTTTGCCTGTTTTTTCGTTCTTTTTTCTTCGAGTTTTTCCAGCTCTTTTTTCCTTAATACTGTCAATATCATGGCTATTCCCTTTTTTGTATCTTTTATAAGTCCAGGGCTTTTAGGAACTGTTCCTGTTGCAACCTGGGCATTAAGCTTTATAAGCTCCTTTCTGAGCTCTTCAAGCCTTTTCTTCAGCTCGCTGTCGCTCAATCCCCTGAACTCCTTTATCTTTTTAACTGACATTCTCGTTTTCCTCTTGTGCTTCTTCAGGAGCTTCCGCTTCCTTAGGTGATTCTGATTCTGCCTGCTGCGCCTCTTCTTCCTGTTTAACTTCTTTTTTCTCTGACTTTTCTGCCTTTTTCCTTGGTTTCTTCTTCTCTGTCTTCCTCTCTATCTTTTCTTCAGCAGGCTTCTGCTCTATCTCTGAAGCTTCCTTGAGCTTCATGTCGTCAGGCAGTTTGGTTGTTGAAGGCATTATGCTCACCTTTACCCCGATAACACCTGACTTCAGTTTTGCCGTTGAGTTTGCCCTATTGACACCTGTGAGAGCGATATCTCCGCATTTCTTCAGGTAGCCCTGATAAAATCTCCATGATTTTGCCCTGGTGCTTGGCACCTTTCCAGAGATCACAATCTCTATTCCAAGAGCGCCGGCCCCCATCACATCCATCATGACCTTATGGGCGATTCCTTTGAATCTCTGCGAACCATACCTTTCAAGTGATGCAGCAATCCTCTCAGCCACAATCTGCGCATCGAGGTTCGAGTTCTCAACCTCGCTTATCTCTATCTGCGGATTTTCCAGGTTGAACTTTTTCTTCAAGTCTATTGTTAATTTCTTGATATTCTGGCCCTTCCTTCCAACTATAAGGCCTGGCCTTGAGGCAAATATGATTATCTTCTCGCCAAGAGGGGTCCTCTGCAGTTTTGTGTGGCTGTGGCCGCTGTTCCTCAGATTATCTGTGATATATTCCTCTATCTGAAGCTCTTTCATCTTTTCAGCCACTATCTTCCTTTCTATCATTTCTTCTCTCCCCCTTTATCGTGCGCCTTCTTTACATCATGTTTCGCTTCTTTTTTGAAGCTCTTGTCCAAGTCTTTCTTTGGCATCTCTGAGCTCTCTTTTTTCTCTGATTTGGATTCTTTTTTATGTCTGCCCTTTTTCTGCTCCTGTTCAGCTGTCTCTGCCAGCACAACCTCAATATGAGTCCTTTTGGCCCTCCTTCCCCTGTGCCTCCCATACCTTGGCTGGTTGGCCGCTTTCTGCGCAGATATATGCACTACGCTCAATTTTGATGTGTTTAGCCCTTTCTGCTGGGCATTTGTTTCTGCTGATTCTATTATGCTGAGTATATTCTTTGATGATTTCACCGGATACCTTCCTGAAGCCATATCTCCTGCCCTGTGGCCAACGCCGTTTGTAAACCTCTTGAATGGCACTGCCTTTCTCTTTATTGTGACCTCATTAAGCATCGACTTTGCCTTTATCAGGTTAACTCTCCTCAGCATATTGCATATCTCAATAGACTGTTTTGTTGATATCGGGAGGTCTGTTCCAACTGACCTTGCCATGGTCTCCTTGTTGTAATCCTTGAATGAATATCTGTACTGCGTCATAACCTTACCTCACCGAGATGGCTGCGCTTGACCTTGTTGCGCCTATTCCTGGAGCGCTGTGGCTAACCTTCCTTCTTGTCAATGCGAACTCGCCGAGCAGATGGCCTATCATTTCAGGAAGTATGTGCACAGGGACAAATTCCTTGCCATTATGCACTTTTATTATCCTTCCTACCATCTCTGGCAGCACTACAAGATCCCTGCAGTGCGTTTCAATATTATTCTTGTTCATCCTCACTTTCTCAATAAACCTCTTTTGCTGTTCAGTGAACCCTCTCTTCAGGGACCTTCTCCTTGCAGAAGGCAAAAGCTGTATGAACTCATTGAAATTCATTGATTTGATCTCCTCTAATGTCTTTCCCCTGTATGCGAACTCCTTCTTTGCCATTTTTTATCTACTTCCTCCCTGTTCTTCTCGGCCTTAGCATTCCGACCTTTCTTCCTGGAGGCGCATTTCTTGGAACAGGCCTTGCTTTTGATTTTCTTGAAGATCTTGAGTTTCCAAATGGATGGTCAACTGCGTTCTGTGCAGACCCTGATATGCTGGGCCACAGCTTGTTCTTTGCTTTCATCTTGTAATAATCTACTCCTGCCTTCAGCAGCGGTTTATCAAGCCTGCCTCCTCCTGCGACCATGCCGACGCATGCCCTGCATTCCGGGCTGAAGCTTCTCTGCTTTTTTGATGGCAATTCTATAACAATGCTGTCCTTTGTTTTTGTCAATACCCTTGCGAATGTTCCTGATGATCTTACAAATTTGCCGCCATCTCCTGGCATCGATTCAATGTTATAGACAAGTGTTCCAAGAGGGACATTCCTTAGGGGAAGAGTATTGCCTATCTCAACCCCCGCTTCAGGGCCAGAGGCAACCACATCCCCGACTTTTATTCCTTCTGCAGCAAATGACAGCACATCCTCTCCGTTGCTGTACTTTACCTGCACCAGCGGGCCTGAATGGCCTGGGCAGTGGATTATATCACAAACCTCTCCATTGACAGTCTTGTCAGTAAGGGAGCTGTGTTCAGCCCTGCCCCTATATCTGAAGCTTGGGGCCCTGTATGTCGGGCTTCCTTTTCCTCTTGCCTGCTGAATTAAATTTTTTCCCATAGTTCACTCTTATTATTATCACATTAATCCAAGCTGTGTGGCAACATCAATTGCCGGGCTTTCGTCAGCAAATTTCACATACGCCCTTTTCTGGCCCCCTGAACTCACCAGCACATTCACTTTCTCAACTTTTGCCTTGAACAGCTTTTCTACAGCATCTTTTATATCTTTCTTATCTGAATTCATGTCTACTACAAAGATGAGCTTGTTCTCTGACTCCATCAGCCTTATTGACTTTTCTGTTGATAATGGATACTTAATGACTTTGTGTGGCTCCATTGTTCATCATCTCTTGGTCTTTTCGCCTGCTTTCTTTGCTGAAGGTGTTGCTTTTTCCTGCACTGTCTTTTTGGCAGGTTTTTTTTCTTCCTTCTTTTCTGCAGCAGCAATCTTTTTCTTCTCAATCTTAGGTCCTTTGTAATTATTCATGAAAAGGCCCTCTTTTGCAAGCCTTTCCACAGCCGCTTCAGTGAAAAGAGTAAGTCTTCCTATATCTGCTCCTGGCGCGAGCACATGCGCATTGACATTATTGACCTCAACAATATCCACACCAGGGATATTGGCTGCTGTTTTTAACAGGGGGCACACATGTGATACCACAATAAGGGGGCCTTTCTTTACCTTATACCTTCTTCCCCTCATCTTTCCCCTGCCTGCCCTGATCTTTATCTGGGATGCTCTTTCAAGCTCTTTCTCCAGGCCAAGCCTCTCAAGAACTGCCTTGACAGCCTTTGTCTGGACAAGGCTTTCTATCTTGCTTTCAATTATGAAAGGATACTCTTTCGGGACTATGTGGCCTCTCTTTTCTACAATGCTCCTGACCATTGTCGCAGCCATGGCAGACCTTATTGCTTTTCTTTTTTCTTTCCTGTTGATTTTCTTTGACAGTATCTTGTATGGCTTTGGCGGATGCGCAATTCTTCCTCCAACAGTGCCTGGTATCACAGCTCCAACCCAGACCATGTTGGTTCCTCTTCTGCTCAATATCTTTCTCTGGACTCTTGATATGCCGTGGCCGTAGCTTCCTCTGTAATCCCTTCTCCTTCTTGATAGTTCTGCAGAAGCCCTCATTCCAGCGCCTTTCTTTGCACCATAAGGCTGCCGCGAGTTCGCCTGTATCGCCTCTACTGCTCTTTTTATGAGGTCTGGCCTGATTAATTCATTGAACTGCCTGGGAAGATCCTTTTTCCCTACAGTTGTTTTTGATATGCTTAGTACGTCCAGCTTCATTTTTCAACCTGTTACATTATTATTTTTTGTATTGAAGGGGCTTCCTTAGGAACCTTATAATCGCCCCTGTAAGCAGCATTTATCCTTATCATCCTTTTTGTAGGGCCTACCACAGACCCCTTGATCATCAGGAAAGGATTCTTCACGACACCATACCTTCTGAAACCGCTCTTAGGATTAATGCCCTCAATATCCTTCTGGTCATGGCCTATCTTCATAAGCCATTTGTTGTATTCTGTTCTTGTATGGTATCCCATCTGTCCTGCATGAGCAACCCTGTACATCATATGTCCCTGGCCGCGCCATCCTCCAAGGCTTCCAGGACCTCTTTTTGTCTTCTCTGCCTTGTGGGATCTTATGCTGATTCCAAATCTTTTCACAGGACCTTGTGTGCCTTTCCCCTTTGAAACTCCGTGAATATCAACAAGCTCCCCTTCTTTGAATATATCTGTTATCTTGATCTCTTTCCCAATATTCTGTTTTGCATACTCGAACTTGTCCTTGATGCTTCCTCCAAGCGCAATCTCGAATATCTCAGGCCTTTTCTTGCCTATTCCTGTAAGCTTCGGCTGCGTGTACACCACGACTGTAAGATCATTGAATTCCTCTGGCCTTATCTTGTCAAGCTCTTTTGCGTCTGTCTTCTTTGGAATACATATCTTTCTTTCAAGGTCCTTTTCTGCTGCAACTGTTATCTCCTTTGCTGCCTTCATGCCATAAGCATCTTTCTTGTAGAATCTCACAGACATTATCTTTATGGGAGGGCATTCAACGATTGTGACAGGGCATGCGATGTCCTGGCCTTTTGTCTTGGATGTTTTTCTGTTGTCCGTATAAATAACATGGGCCATTCCCACCTTATATCCCGCAAACCCAAGCAACACGGGCTCCTTTCTGTAAACCCATGCCCTGACTCTTGGATACTGGCGTCTAGCCCTCTTTCTAGGCCAAAACTGCATTGTTCCTGATCTGGGTTTTCTTGTTCTTGGCATTTTAAGCTCTTAATTGGTTAAAAATTGTAAATATAGCTCATTTTATCTAAAAAAGGCGTTTTCACCA
>DATDWE010000090.1:0-3820 GCA_035289765.1 Candidatus Nanoarchaeia archaeon | reverse complement strand
TCAGATGGGATAAGGAAAGGAGAAAACGACCAGAAATACAAGTGCCGCTTTATGATCATGTTCCTGATGTAGATTATGGTCCTCATAGGGCTCCTAAAGATCAGCACAATCCTGCAAAAAGTGAGAGAGGAGTAGACATTATTTATTTTAGTAATTCTGCTTATTTAAGATGAAACACAGAATGAGCATCAGTTTGGATGAGGAAACAATTGCTTTGATACAGGCAAAGCTCCGCGAGGGCAGGGATGTCTTCAGGAACAAGTCGCATGTTGTGGAGTATGCTGTGAAGAAGGTTTTGGAGAATTATGATGAAGATTAACAAAAACCCAGAAAGTGTCGTATCCAGGGAAGCTGCTTTTGAATTGATCAATAAAGACCTTCCGACATGGCAGCATAGGACTGAGAGAGGAAAACATATGTATCTTCTGCTGGATGTGGGAGATTCTGCAATGGCTGTAGGATATAATTATTTCAAAAAAGAATTCTTTCCGATTAAACCGCTTACCCTTGACAAAGAGAATCCATGGAGGATATACACCTTAAATGGAGAGGAAAAACTGGCAGACAAGAGCAAAGCTGATCATGATATCATACCCGTGCCATTGGCTGAACTGTTTGGCAGGGGGAATATAACTGGTCCAAATGTTTTCTACATGCTTGTGAAGAGAACAGAGTCAAGAATACCTGATAAACTGAGGATGAGCCTTGCGCTGATTGTAGACAAGCCGCCAAGAATAGCTTATTATGACAATCTTAACATACCAAACAACCCTGTGCTTGGCAGCATGTATCCTGCTTTTGTAACTGAGAAGGATTCAGAAGGCAACAATATTCCAATCCCTGTAGTTGATCTTGGCAATATGTTAAAGAGCCTGACAGATGTGTTCTGCGCAAAATACCCTCAGCTTGCCCAGCATTATCCTTATTCTGATAATTTCAAATACAAAGAACAGCAGGACCCTATTTTTTGATCTCGCCGAACTTTCTTATAAGAATCTCTCCTTTCTTGACCTTTATGGAGACCTCGTGCTTCTCGCTGAGCTCTGACACATTGGATATGACCTCTGGCAGGAGTATCCTGTTGCCCCTGAAGTCAAGGTTTGTGAGGATCTCTTTGGATAATCTTGCTCCCTTGTCTGTTCCTTTTATTCCAAGCTCCTCAAGCACATTTGATGCGCCGTATATCTTCTCAACCTTTTTCCTTGCCTTTGTGTTCTCATAAAGCCACTTTGCTATCTTGTCAGCTACATCAATCTTTGTTACCTTTGTTATGCCCTGCAGTCCCGGGCTCAGGTTGAGCTCAATGACCAGGGGACCTTTTGCAGACTCAAGCATGTCAACACCGCAGATTCCTGTGCCGAGAGCCTCGGCTGCCCTCACAGCAATCTTCTTAGCGTGATTGTCAAGCTCATAAGCCTCTCCTGTCCCTCCTGCATGTATGTTTGCTCTTTTCTCCCCTTCAACTGCCTTTCTTTTCATTGAGGCAACAACTTTGTTGCCCACAACAATCGCCCTTATGTCAATGCCGTCAGTCTCAACATATTCCTGTATGAGGAAAGGCTGCTTGAGTGCTGTGAGCGCATCAAGCATGGATGATGCTGATGCATAAGAATCTGCAAACATGACTCCTTTTCCCTGCGTCCCTTTAGGGAACTTCATAACAATCGGGTAATTTATCTTCTCGAAGATTGTCTTTGCTGCCTCTGCTGTCGCAGCGAGGTATGTTGTGGGTGTAGGAACGCCGTTCTGCTGCATCCTGAGCTGGGTGAGAAGCTTGTCCTGGCCTGTCGAGAATGCAGAAGGCGCAATCGGCATGAAGCATTTCTTTGAGAGCGCTGAGCTTATTGATCTCAGCATCTCAGTGTACCTGAATGATCCCTTTGCATAGATGCAGTCATACTCATCAATCGGCTTTTCCTTGTACAGGACATGTATCCCGTCTTTTCCTACATCAACCTCTATCTCCTTGAGCTGTATCTCGTCAACCTGGTCAAAGTATTTTCTCATGGCTTCAGCTACCCATTTTGATGATACACTTCCCAGACTGATCACAGCCCCCTTGGTTTTATCGCTCATCTTATTCCTGTTTTGTAGGATCAACAAGGAATTTGTTGTCCTTTAGAATATTCTGCCCTATCAGGACACTGTATTTCATGTGGCTCCTGTCAGCCATGGTGAATTCAGAGCCTATTCTTTTGTCTGCAATCTCTATTTCAGCATGAATGACCGGCCTCAATGTGTTTCCTGAAGCTGATTTCACGACTTTTGATTTAAGTATAGGCCCAAGTTCCAGGTCTGCTGCAAGCTTGACATCAACAGAGCTCTTTGTTGCTCCTGTGTCTATCCTTGCCATGACCTCTTTCTTCTTTCCTTTTGGACCATAGACAGTCACTCTCTCATTCAGCCCCACCACTGTCCTGTCCTTGTATTGCACCACAATATTGCTGCTTGATACTGGCATAAGGCTGCCCAGGATTAAATCGTTTATAAAATTAACTATCCTGCTCCCTGCCTTAATGTTGCTGTTTGTTACTCCAGCATGGTAAAACACAGAAAGATTTAAATATAATCTGCCTGTCCCTAGCCTCATGGCAAGCATAGATGATCTGGCATGGAAATATTTCTCTATATTCCAGAGAAGATACAATGACCTAAACCAGACTCATGAATATTCTGGGATGATGTCTGCCTATGAAGCTGTCTTTGAGGAAGCAAAGAAAGACCCTGAGCTGGCAAAAGACATCCACAATCCTGCTCTGGAAGAGATTGAGGCAATGAAAGAGGCTTATGTCGCAAATTCTTTCAGGTGCCTGGCTCAGCCAGAAGAAGCAGCCAGACATTTCAAAAAGGCGCTCTCACTTGGAAAGCATGACCTTGTCATGGCAGTAATTCTTGAGTTCAAAGGGATATATGGAACTCAGAGTGGGGATCCAGAACAGGCAATCAAGGATCAGCAAAGGGCGCTTGATTACTATAAAAAAGCAGGCCATTTTGAGAAGGTTGCGAGAGTAAGCTCGACTTTAGGAGCAGCTTATACAAAAAAAGAAGAATATGAAAAAGCCATATCTCATTTTACACAGGCACGCGCAGCAGCTGATGATGTCCTAAGGAAGATGATAGATGAGAAAGACAAACCAAACAAGCCTTGTACTGACAGATATAATTCCCGCTCCATCCATATGGTAAAAGCAGACGCATATCAGGGAGAAGGGGAGGCTTTGACACTCCAGGGGACTATGCTGGATGGGGATGCGGCAAGAGACAAATATGCAAGGGCAATCAAATGGTTTGACAATTCTTTAGGCATAGCTGAGAGATTGGATCATACTGCAGGATTCAAGGCAGTTGTGAACCTGAGAAAAGCCTACACTTATGCTATGCTTGGAGAAGAAACAAAAAGCAAGGCATCATACAGATTATTCCAGATTAATGCAGAATCAGTGCAGCCCAATGCTCTTGAGGTGATAAAGCCTTATATTGAGCAAGTCGAGTATTTCCTAGGAATAAGAAAATAAGATAATCCTGCAATAATCAGACCTTCTCAAACAGCTTCAATGCCCTTTCCCCTAAAGTCAGGACAAAGCTCGCCAGCTGAGGCCCCCTTTCCCTCTTTAGAAGCACCATGTATGCTGCCTTGAAGAATTCTTTTGGATCAAGCTCAAGCTCTTTGCATATGCTGTAGAACTCATTGTGAAGCTCTTTTTCATCATAGTCCTTCTTTCTTACTCTCTCAGCAACAATATGGAGAGCCTTCTTCTGCTTTTCGTCAAGATGATTCTCTGTCCATTCATCCACTTTCTCCTGCAGCTCGAACTTCGCA
>DATDWE010000089.1:0-15012 GCA_035289765.1 Candidatus Nanoarchaeia archaeon | reverse complement strand
ACCTCAGAGCAGATTATGATGTCAAACTTCTCCCTGCATCCCTTCAGATAATCAAAGATGCTGCTCTTTGTGAATGTGACATTCTTTCCCTTGAACATAGGGGATCTCCTGATATCCACTCCATGCAGTGATTTGAATTTTGGCGCAATAGGGATTGACATCCTTCCTTCCCAGCAGCCGATGTCAAGAACTCTGGCCTTCTTCAATGGCTTCCTATATCCTTTTTTCAGTGTTTCAGTGAGACTAAAGCTTATCCTGGCCATGATACCCCCTGAAGACGTGGTTATATACAAGTATTTAAAAAGGTTTTTGCATTAAAAGATTAATCCCTTCACAAACCCAATCGCATACATCAGATGCTGCAGAGGCAGCAGAACCAGGCTTACAAGCGAGTAATGCATCCTTGTCTTCTGGATCACGCTTATTGCGGTCATGATGTCTGCAGCAGCATATGCTCCGAGCAGGAAACCAAGGGTCATTAGTGCCTGCAGGTAAAACAAAGAAAGAACAACCAATGCAACAAAACCAATCAGCGCAAACACAGGCACAAGGCCATACCACCTTATCTTAAGAAAGCCCATCTCCCTGTGCTTCCTGAATATCTTTGCTGTTGCCTCGCCATACCTGAACATCCTCTTTATGAAACCTTTGAAAGAATTGGTCCTGTGATGCCAGACTATCGCATCAGGTATTGCAAGGAACCTGACCCCTTTCCTGTACAGCCTGTAATTGAATTCTCCGTCCTGGCCTACAATCAGGCTCTCATCCTGCTTCTGGTCCTGCCACAGCTTTTTCTTGTACATTGCATTGCAGTTGGGCAGAGATGGGACAATCTGCTCCTCTCTCATTATTGAGACCTGCGCACTTCCCCCTCCGCCAAGCAGAGTCTGCTCCATTGCTCCGATTGTCTTTGCAAGTTCATTATCGCTGTTAGGCACAAGATTCAATCCGCCGATCACACTGATATCTTTCTCGTCAGCCTGCACTTCCTCCATTCTTGCAACAAGGGTTCTCAGCCATGCCTTGTTAGCAACACAGTCAGCATCAGTGAAAGCATAATATTTTGCTTTAGGGCTTGCCTTGGAAACACCAAGGTTCCTGTTTGCTGCAGAGCCTGTCTTCTTTGACTGGACTATCTTCACTTTCTTGCTGTAAGGCTTAAGGGCCTTCCTGACAGCATCCGTCACATCCCTGTCAAGAATCAAGATTATCTCATAACCCTCTTTAGGGTAATCAAGATTAAGGAGAGAAGCAATGCATTCTGTTATATACCTGCTCTCGCTCTTTACAGGCACTATCACTGACACAAAAGGAAGCATTTTAAGAACTTTAAACCAGCTTTTTATATAAAAGTTGCGGTACTATCACGCTGTTATGTTGCCTGAATCCAGCCCCTCTTTGAACGCAGTCTCATTCAGCTTTATCTGGAACAGCTTCTCATCAAACCTCCTGAGATCCAGTGCGCTGAACTGATATATCTCGTTCTGAGCCTGCCCTATATACTGTATCAGGAAGTATTTTGCGAGCAGCTCCTTCTCACTCTGGGTAAGCAATGGAAATGCAGACTCTACAGCATAGACAGATGTGCCGTTAAGAATGTTCTTCAGGATATCATTTATTGATTCAGTGTCTCTTCCGAAGAACAATGGCTCCCTGTGGCCGTATCTCTTTATGAAAACATAGTTGTCTCCTGAAAACACAGCTGAGTTTGGCTCTGTCATCATCGCAACATATTCTGCAAACTCTTTCTGGCCAGAATAATCATGCCTTGCTTTTATCACAGGATAGATGGACGCAAACATCAGCGCTGCAATCAGGATGACTGCCGCAATGCCAGCTGTCTTGTGCCTGTCATAGACAAACTTGCAGCCATAAGCCATGAGTATGCATAAAGGCACCACAGCAGGGATAAGGAACCTGCTGTCCACAACAGAAAGATTCCCTATGTAAAAAAACATGATTGCAAACCACAGAGCAAGCACTGATAAGATATACACTCTTCTCTTCTTCAGCAGATAGCCAATGCCTGCAAGGACAGCTATCCAGCCAGCGTAAGTCAATGTCGCAGCCATATAGGAGAATGACACAGCAGTCTGGGCATTGAGAAGCCCCCTCCATCCGCCCCTTGCCTCTGCTTTCATCATCTCAAGGAATCCGCCTATTCCTCCAAAGAAGACAACCCTTGGACCTATCAGCACAGCCAGCACAAGGACTGCCGGAGCAAGGAATGCTGCAATATTCCTTGCGCTCACCCTTTCCATGTTAAGGAAAAGTTTTCCTTTCTCTATTCTCGGAGAGAGATAGAGCAAAGCAAAGGGAATAAGCACAAATCCGCCGTCAATAGGCCTGGTTGCCATGGCTATGCCTGCTGAGAGGCCGGCCCATGCAAGAAGCTTCCATGATTTCTTATCTGCTGCAAGCAGGATGAGGAATCCAGAGAGCAGGGCAAAGAACATTGCAATAGGGTGCGTCTTGGGGTATGTTGTTGCTGAAAGGTACAAAGGGGTGATAGTGAGGAACACAGCAGAGCCTATTGCAGTGAACCTGCCTGCAAACCTTCTCACAAATAGGTACATGACAGAGGAAGACAATGCTGCTGTCACAAATGTGACAAGAAAGTAAGCTCCTTCAGCAGACATCGTGCCTGTTATCAGGTGGTCAAGGTAATAAAAGAAACCAACTATGACAATCATTGCCGGAGCCCCCCAGCCGTAAGAGTAATTCAGGGACCAGTCCTGGATCGTCCTCTCGACCATTATTGTGTCTATGGCAGAATCAAAATGGAACAGGCTTGTGTTCTTGAAGGCAATGTGGAGCGCTAGAGAGAACGCAAAGAGAAGCAATGCTATGAACCATTCCCTGCTGAAGTATTCCTTCAGTGCGCCAAGGCTTATCTCCTTTTCCATAAAAGAGTCCTGCTTTTTCTGCTTTGCCATTCATACACCGACCATTATCAATAGTGAGCCTATTATGATAAGGCTCAATCCAGCCCATCTCTTTAAGGATACCCTTTCCTTTAAAAATATTATTGCAAATAATGTCACAAAAAGATAACCTATGCTGACGAGGGGATACATAAAGCTTATGTCAAGCCTTGTCATCGAATACAGCCACACAAAAGAACTGGCAGCAAAGATAGCAATTCCAAGCAGTATATAGAAATTTGTGAATACCTTAAACAAGTTCTTTACAATCTCTCTTGTTCCAACTATCTTTGTCCTGATCATACCATATTTTAATGCTATCTGACCTAATGATCCTATCAAAATAGAGGCCAGCACAATTATTAGTATATCCATTTTATCAGCTCTTTCCTATGAAAAATGTCCCTGCAAAGATGAACCCTATCCCAATCCACCTGAACAGCGAAACCTGTTCAGAAAGGAACACTATTGCAAATATTGTGGTAAGTATATACCCTGTAGAGAGGAGAGGATAGATGAAGCTCACGTCGGCCCTGCTCATTGCCCCCAGCCAGAGCACAAGGGCTAAGCTGTACATGATAAGCCCTCCAAGAACATAAGGGTTTGATATGATTTTGATTAGGTTGTACAGATTGAGCAGGGAGGAAAGCCCGTCCAGGGTTATCATGTTCATACCATTCTTCATCAATACCTGCGCTGTTGATATGATAAGAACGCTCACGAGCACAAGGATGATTGTTTTTGTCTTTCCCTTTTCTTTCACTTTACTGATGCTCATCTATTCTCCACCAGGAAATCACCTATGGCAAGATAATCAAGATGCCCGTCCTGGAAAGCTCTTATGGCATCTGCAGGGCTTCTCACAATAGGCTCCTCATGTATATTGAAGCTCGTGTTTATCACTGTCGGGATGCCGGTTATCTTGTGGTATTCCTCTATCACCCTGTAGAAGCTTGGGTTATCCTCCTTTGTCACAAGCTGGGGTCTTGCTGTGCCGTCAACATGGACTGCAGCAGGGCTGTTCTTCTTCATGAAATCAGTGCAGTCAAATGTTATTGTCATGAACTTTGCAGCGAATTCAGCGCCTTTCATATTCTTGTAGCACTTCCCTCTATGCTCATACAATGTTGCAGGGGCGAATGGCATGAACTCAGTCCTCTTCAGCCTCTTGTTCAGCCAGTTGTTCACATCAGGATCTTTTGCATGGTACAATATTGACCTGTTTCCTAGTGCCCTTGGGCCGTACTCCATCCTTCCATTGAATCTGGCAACAACTTTGCCCTTTGAGATGAGCTCTGCTATCTCTTTCTCTATATCCTTGGATCTTTTGTAGATTATTTTCTGCTTTTTGAGCTCTGCCTCTATCTCATTGTTTGTGTAGCCCCTTCCTAGATAGACATTCTCAAGCCTTTTGCTCCTCTTGGCATATTTATTGTTCTGCTGCGAGTATACATGGCAGGCGCCGCCAACACTAAGGCCTCCGTCACCCATCTCTGGAAAGACATAGATGAATTTCACGCCAGGTATCTCATGTATAACCTGATTGAACCTTACATTGGAGAAAAGGCCGCCGACAAGAAGCACATTCTCCATTCCTGTCTTTTTGACCCACTTGGCAGTAATCTCCCTTATCCAGTTCATCATATTGTCCTGCAGCCATGCTGCAACGTCCTCTTTCCTGCAATCATCAAGCCTGCTTTTCAGCTCATTGTCTATGTCAAGGCCTTTCTTTCTCACATACCTGACAGCTCCGCTGCTCCAGACAAAGGGAAATGGAGTCTTGACTGACTTGGCATCTCCATGCGCGCTCAGCCCTGTTATCTTTCCCTCATGCCTGAATGGCTTGAAGCCCAGATATTTGGTTATTGCAGAATAGAAATGGCCAAGGGAGTCCATTGCCTCAACAGTGTACAGTCTCTTCAGATTTCCGTCTCTTGCCTCAAATATTGCCAGAGATAGGCCGTCTCCCCAGCAGTCAGAGCTTATGACCAGCGCCTCTTTCTTTCCTGAACTGAAATACGCTGCTGATGCATGGGACAGGTGGTGATTCACGAAATGCAGCGGCTTTCCCTTCAGGCCTTTTGGAAGGCTCATCCTGAACACCGGCTTTACAAAAGGAAGCTGGATCATTCCAAGAACAGATTCAGGGTTTATGACAGTGAGCTTCAGCCTGTATTTGACAAAATGGGAAAGGAAGCTTATCAATCCTGTCTTCCTCTCTTCAAGAACATCCCTCTCTGCTTTCTGCATGCCTCTGAAAAGCCTTGCGTAGAGCGGGGGTGTGAGAAGGCTGCCGACAGCAACAGCATCAATATCCTCCATCTTCATATTGCTTATCTCAAGGACATCCTTTATTGCCTTATATGGAAAGCCGCCGAGCATCTTGATTCTCTCTATCCTCTCTTCTGCTGTGGCAGCTATAAGCTCTCCATCCTTCAATATGCATGCCCCTGAGTCATGCTGGCCGTCTATTATCCCAAGAATGTTCATTATGCACCCCGTTCTTTTATGGATAATTGTTTATTATTTGCATTTTATTTATAAAATTTGTTGCTTTTTGGCTGATATATAGAAGTAATTTGTTCCGTACACAATCCTTCCAAGCTTTCCTGAAGGGTAGTCTGACATCACTCTGAAATCAGAGAACCCCGTCATCATTGACTTGACCTCATTTATGCTGAATCTTTTCCTGACAGGGACATAGATATAATCAAGGATATAATACCTCATCAATGGCCCGAATCCAAGCATCAAAAGCATCCTCTTCACAATCCTGTAGGGTACCCATTTGAGAAGCATGCTTGTCATCTCTATTGCATACCTTAGAAGGCCTGTCTTTCCGTAAAGGCCAAGCATCAGTGTTCCTCCAGGCCTGAGCACCCTCTTAAGCTCTGAAAGTGCCTTTGCAGGATCATCTGTGTGGTGCACAACGCCGTTTGACACGACAAAATCAAAGCTGCTGCCTGGAAAGGGAAGCTTCAGAAGAGAGGATCTTATCAGGACAACCCTTTCAGGATGAGATATTCTCTTTCCTGTTATTTCAATTGCCTTACTGCCTATGTCAACAGAGCACAGCTTCTTTGCTTTCTCTGAAATTATAGATGATACAGCTCCCTGTCCGCATCCTGCATCCAGGCATTCTTTTCCCCTGTATAATTGTTCAGGCAGTATTTTTTTCAGCCTTGACTTGTACTTGATGAAATCATCTTCTCTCAGGTCATTCCAGAGGTCATCATACAGGTCTGCTGTCTTCTTCTCTGCGCCTGTCATGCTTCTGCTGCCCTGCTCTTGCTCTTCAGTGCCTTCAATTCCTTCCTGAACCAAAGGTCCAGCCTGAGCCTTGTGACATCCCTCAGGTACTGATAGATTGTCTTGGCGATGCTCACCCTGCTGTCCTTGTCCTCAACCCATTTTATAGGCAGCTCATAGATCCCATATCCGAACTTCTCTGCAAGCGTCAGCAGCTCTGTGTCAAAGAACCACTCATTGTCCTTGATCAACGGGACAAGATCCTTCAGGCCTTTTCTTGTGACTGCCTTGAAGCCGCACTGGGCATCTGAGTAATGGACCCACAGCACTGCCCTTATGATATAGTTGTATCCTCTTGAGAGCACTTCCCTGAACAGCCTTCTTATTGTGTTAGACTGCTTCGTGAGCCTTGTCCCTGTCGCGACATTGCATTTCCCTGCGAGCATGCCTTCAATCATCTTTGGAAATGCACTGAGCTCTGTTGAGAGGTCAACATCCATATAGCTCACTATGTCTGCTTTGCTTGAAAGCCATGCCTTTTTCAGAGCCCTTCCCCTTCCTTTCTGGTCAAGGTGGACAAGCTGGACATCCTTATGCTTCCTTGTTATTCTTTTTGCTATCTCAAGGGTGTTGTCCTTTGATGCATTGTTGGCTATTATTATTTTCCAGTCATACTTTGAGAAATTCTCCAGAAGGAATGTCCTTAAGGTGTCTATTGAGCTTTCCAGTATCCTCTGCTCATTATAAACTGGAATAACAACATCAACCTTCAGTTTTCCTGCCATTTTTTCACTTCTTTTTCCTTAATGATATCTCCCTCACTACCTTTGTGAGGTCCTGGCCCATTGCATCTATCTTGACATAAAGCCTGAACACAAGATAGAAGAGCAGCACTATCGCAAGATACACTGCAACATCTATGCCCCTCCCTATATCAAGTATCCTTGCAATAGGTGTTGTGATCTGGGGGATGAACAAGACCACTGCCACAGCAATCCATATCAGAGACCAGAATGAGAGCTCAAACACATTTATCTTCTTGTCCCTGAACCTCAGGATGACCCTGCTGACTGCAAACAATACAAAAAGCAGCACAATTATCTGGAATATTGAAATCGTCTGGAATAAAATCATTTTCTCACCTCAAAAACCTGCTCCATACAAGCCTCCATGCTATCCTTATGCTGTTCAGCGCGCTCTGGCCCTTCTTAACTGAGTAAGGGGTGTACATTATTGTGACAGGAACCTCTGTATATTTTATTCTTTTCCTTTTTATCTGGTCTATGATCTCTGATGCATGCTCCATCCTGTCCTGCTTTATCTCAATCATCTGCGCTGCTTTTCTTGACAATGCCCTGAATCCATTGTGGGTGTCAGTAAGCCAGATCCCAGAAAAAATGAAGGTGAACAGCACTCCAAGCTTGAGAACTATCTTCTTTGCAAGGGGTATATTCGAGCCTTTCTTCAGGAATCTTGAGCCAAGAGCGACATCTGCCTCTTTTTTTATGATTGGCCTGACAAGATCCTTTACCTCTTTTGGATTGTGCTGGCCGTCAGCATCAAAATTAATGATTATATCAGCGCCTTTCATAATAGCATAATCCATCCCTGTCCTGAGTGCAGCGCCCTGCCCCCTGTTTATTATGTGCCTGAGAACAACTGCCCCTGCCTTCTCTGCAACCCTTGCTGTGCTGTCAGTGCTGCAGTCATCCACAACAACTATATCCTTATAGCCCTCTCTCAGAAGCCCATCAACAACATGAGATATGCTGTTCTTTTCATTATATGCAGGAATAACAATGAATATCTTTTGCATCAAGCACCCTCCCATATATCCAATTCAGCAATATTTATATAGTTTATGCTTTTTGGTGCAGGCAGGGGGTTTAGATGGCAGGCAAAGAAGAGGTTTCCATATCAGTCGATAACATAAGAAAGAACTGGCACTGGATTGCCCTCATAGCAATATTATTCCTTGGATTATATTTCAGGTCTTATCATCTTGATTATCCTGTGATAGGCTACCATAACTGGAAGGAGTCAAGATATCTTGGGGAGGCAAGGAATTTTGCAGAAGAGGGATTCTTCAGGTACGGCCTTTTTGTCGCTTCTGATGATTACCCCAATGCTAATGCCGATCCTTCTGGCGCGCACGGAGGGGAATTTCCCACGCTTTCTATCCTGATAGCTGTCTTCTTCAAGATACTAGGTGAGAGTCTGCTTGTTGCAAGGATAATCATGCTTCTGATAGGCCTTGGAATAATACTCATGACATATCTTCTTATGAAAGAATTGTTCGACAGGCAGGACATTGCATTGGCTTCTGCATTTGCCTCTGCGCTCATGCCCATGCTTGTTTTCTTCACTCACAACACCGATGTTGTGAGCTTCGGGCTGCTGCTCATGCTCATCGGAGCATATCTTTATGTCTTATGGGTGAAGGGGAACAAAGGGAGAGATCTTGTCCTGTCATCTTTTTTTGTAATGCTTGCAGCAGTGTCAAAATACTATTTCCTCATAATCCTGCTTCCGATGCTCTTCATCTTTCCGCTGGAAAGGCTGAAGGACCTGAAGAAGTTCGGCCCTAAAGCTTACCCATACATAGGCGCTGCAATCGCTGCTTTACTGCTGCCAGCACAGTATCTTTACTCTGGCTACATAAGCAGCAAGGTCGGCGAGGCTGGAATCACCACAAAGCTTATTGACATAAGCTCCATCATGACAAGCCAATGGTGGACAATCCTCAAGGCATACACAGCAGACAACTATACAATCCTTGGGTTCTGGATTGCGATGTTTGGCATTGCGTTCTTCTTCCTGTTCTTCAAAAAAAAGGATATCGGATACAGGTTCATGTTAGGATACCTTGTTGGGCTGATTCCGTTTGTGCTGGTAATGTCAAAGAAGCTGAGCGGCCACAGCTACCACCAGTATGCAATTGCTCCCCTGGCTGCTTTCCTGATCGCATACTGCCTTGTTGTTGCAGCGGCAAATGCCTCAAAGATTGTAGGCATGAAATACCTGAAGCCTTTTGTGATAATTATTCTTTTCCTCATACTTTATTTTCCTTCTTCAACTGCCTGGAGCAGGCAGTTTGACACACAGTTCTTTGGCCTTGATGTTGCAGGAGAGTACATCAAAGCAAATTCAGCGCCTGATGAGAGGATAATCCACTCAGGCCACCAGGATTTTGGCGTGCTCTGGCATGCTGACAGAAAAGGAATAGGCACAGGAGTGCCTTCGCTTGATGACATCAAATACGCAGAGAGCAAATTAAATGCAAAATGGGTCTTTTTGTACCAGTGGGGATTCAGCGTGATGAAAGAGCATGAGAAATGGCAGTACATCAAGGATAATTATGAGCTCAAGCAGATTGCCTTCATAAACAACCAGCCCATTTATCTGCTGTTCAAGAGAGGGGGAAGGTTTGATGAGTCCATGCTGCAGAACCTGACAGGCGTGCCTCAGAAAAAAATCTATGAGCTCACATCAGGCACTGTAGAGATGCAGTGGGTCAACTTCAATTAATATGCTCAATATTCATTATGATCTCTTATTTGTTGCTTTCTTTGTTTATCTACCTACATTGTAAGTAAAAACAAAAACTTTTTATATTACCATTCTTACACTGTAAGTAAATAAGGCAGATTTATATATAAAACTTATGCTTTAAATCGTGATAAAATGCCTGCACCACCCCCTGATAACCCCCACAAGGAGTCCAAGGATTATTCTGGGCTTATAAGCATCCCAATACCTTCTAGGATATTCAAAGACAGGTCTGTGAGCGTTTTAGAGGCTATTGTGGAGTACATGAAGGATGACCTTGACTTAACCCTTCATGACATTGCCCAGCTATTAAACAGGGATGACAGGACTATATGGACTGTATATTCAAGGACAAAGAAGAAGAGGCAGAGCAAGGAAAAATGAATGCAGAATCCAGGCTAGAGAGACTAGAGGAGAGCAGGAAAAAGCTCGAGGAAATAAGCAAGGCTATTGAGTACTATGCCTGGCACAAGGAAAATGCCCTGAGAGAGATTGCAAGGATTGAAGAGATGGCACATAACAGCCAGATAGGATTTGATGAGTATGATGCCCTGATCAGGGAGCATACCCAGGGAATGCCATTGGAAGAGCTTGATGATAATTACAGGAAGATCATTGGCAATTACAGGCTGCTTGAGGAGCAGGCAAAGCAGGAGATAGATCTGCTTGAGGGAATGTATCATGAGCCAGAGAAAGGATCAAGAGCGCCCTATGCAATGTTTATCATGTTCATCCTGCTTGCATCAGCAGGCCTGTTCATTGGGCTTGCTCAGGGCAGCCCAACAGGTTTTACAGTCCGCTCCGGAGATATTGGCGGATCAGATTATATACTCTTCATAATAGGTGCAGGAATCATCCTTGTGGCATTCTTCCTGCTCGCGGGATTCGCCCTCAAAAGTAAAAATATTTAAAAACAATGGCCGGTTGAACCAATAAAATGGAACTGACAGCTCATTATGACCCCCTGAAAGAGGAGCCGAAGATACAGGAGTTCTGGGAAAAGGAGAAAGTATACAAGTTTGACCCCAAATCAAAGAAAAAGATATTTTCAATAGACACACCTCCGCCGACTGTGTCAGGCAAGATGCACATAGGGCACGCTTTCTCTTACTCGCAGCAGGATTTTGTTGCCAGATACAGGAGGATGCGCGGATTCAATGTGTTCTATCCTTTTGGCACAGATGACAATGGCCTTGCAACAATAAGGCTTGTGGAATCAATGAAGAAGGTGAAGGGAACTTCGATGGGAAGGCAGGAGTTCATTGACCTGACTATGGAAGTTCTTGAGGAGGTAAGGCCGAAATACATCTCTGACTGGAAGAGGATAGGCACAAGCGCTGATTTTGACATCTATTATACCACAATAAACGAACACTGCAGGAGGATGTCCCAGAAATCATTCTTGGATCTCTACAATGATGGAAGGATATACAGGAAAGAGTCTCCGACACTATGGTGCCCTGAGTGCCAGACAGCAATAGCACAGGTTGAGATGGAGGACAAGGAGCATCCGTCTTTTTTCAATGACATTGTGTTCAAGCTTGAGGACGGAAAGGACCTGATAATAGCGACAACAAGGCCTGAACTGCTGCCAGCATGCGTGGCAATATTTGTGCATCCTGATGACAAAAGGTACAAGAAGCTCATCGGCAGGAAAGCCAAAGTGCCGTTGTTCAACCAGGAAGTGCCGATACTTGCAGATGAGAAGGCAGACCCAGAGAAGGGCACAGGGGCTGTGATGTGCTGCACATTCGGTGACCAGGCTGACATGGAGTGGTACTTCAAGCACAATCTTCCATTAAGGGTTGCGATAACAAAGGACGGCAAGATGAATGAGAATGCCCCTGGCTATGAGGAGATGCCTATAAAAGAGGCAAGAAAGAGCATAATTGAAGACCTTAAAAATCACAAGCTCCTGCTGTCGCAGACACCGATAACTCATGCAGTGAACACCCATGAGAGGTGCGGGACAGACATAGAGATACTAGAGACGCCGCAGTGGTTCATAAGGTACCTTGACCTGAGGGAGAAGTTCCTCAAGGCAGGAGAAAAGCTCAATTGGCATCCTGCTTTCATGAAGAACAGGTTTGACAACTGGGTTAAAGGCCTGCAGTGGGACTGGTGCATATCAAGGCAGAGGAGCTTCGGAGTCCCTATTCCAGTATGGTACTGCAGAAAGTGCGGGGAGATCGTCCTTCCTGATGAGAAAGACCTTCCTGTTGACCCTGTGAATGACAGGCCAAAAAGGGCATGCAAGTGCGGCTCTAAGGATTTTGTGGGAGAGAAAGATGTGCTTGACACATGGGCAACATCCTCATTGACGCCGCAGATTGCAGCATCATTGTTCCCTGACATCTACAAGAAGCTTTATCCAATGGACCTCAGGCCTCAGGCGCATGACATAATCACTTTCTGGCTTTTCAATACACTGGTGAAGAGCCAGATGCACAATGGCACCAATCCATGGAAGGACGTGATGATATCTGGCTGGGCCCTTGACCCTCATGGAAAGAAGATGTCTAAGTCAAAAGGCAATGTTGTTGAGCCGCAGGAAGTGATCTTAAAATATGGAGCAGACTGCCTGAGGTTCTGGGCAGCAGGCTCAAAGCTAGGAGAGGACCTTCCTTACCAGGAAAAGGACCTTGTCACAGGAAAGAAGATGATAACAAAGCTATGGAATGCCTCCAAGTTTGCCATAACACTGCTCGGAGAATACATCTCAAAGAAGCCCAAGAAGATGAAGCAGATAGACCTTTGGATACTCACTAGGCTCAACAGGATAATAAAGACAGGCACTGAGAGCTTTGACAGGTATGAGTATTCAAAGAACAAGCTTGAGGCAGAGAAGTTCTTCTGGCACGTGTTGTGCGACAATTACCTTGAGATGATCAAGGAAAGGCTTTACAACCCAGAGAGGTATGGGTCAGAGGACATAGAGTCAGTGAAGTATGCGCTCTACACAGCAGTACTTGGAGTCCTGAAGCTCATGGCCCCGATAATGCCCTACATCACAGAGGCAGTGTACCAGCTCTATTTCAGGGACAAGGAAGGGGAGAGGAGCATCCATCTCGCAAAATGGCCTGAGTATGATGGGAAGCTTGTCGATGAGAAAGCAGAGAAGGCAGGAGACCTTCTTGTTGACATTGCCTCTGCTGTGAGGAAAGTGAAGTCAGAGAAGAATATTGCGCTGAAGACAGTTGTTCAGAAGCTCACATTGAAATGCACAGCAGAGCAGAAGAAGCTGATAGAGTCAGTTAAAGATGATCTTATGGCTGTGACAAAGGCGCTGGAAATCCAATTTGGAGACAAGACAGACATTGTGACTGAGGGGTTCGGAATGGGTGTGAAGGTTGAGATCTGATGCTGTTTAAATTCTCTTAACTCTCGGCCCATTGGGAGTGTCTTCTATAATATAACCCTTTTTCTTCAGCTCATCCCTTGCAGAATCAGCTGTCTTGTAGTCCTTTGCTCTCCTTGCCTTCTCTCTCTTTTCTGCAAGCTCCTTTATTTTATCAGGAATCTTCTCTTCCTCTTTCTCAAGCACTCCGAGAACATTGTTGAGCCTGAGCATGAAGGCCTCAATCTCAGCAGCATTCTCATCTCCGACCTTGCTGTCTGCAATGAGCTTGTTTATGTCTTTCACAAAGTCAAACACTGCTGCAAGTGCATCAGCTATGTTCAGGTCATTGTCCATTGCTGCCTCAAACTTCTCTCTTGCGTTGCTTATCATCTCAGGGATCTTGCTGTTCTCCTTTGCATCTGACCTTGCCTTGAGCTCCCGCAGCTTTGTCACGAAATCAAGAAGCCTCTGCACAGCATTTTCTGATGCCTCCACTGCCTCTTCTGTGAAATTGAGCTGGGTCCTGTAATGCGCTGACATGAGAAGATATCTTATTGCCCTTTGCTTATAGCCCTTCTTTAGAAGATCCCTCAATGTGAAGAAATTGCCAAGGCTCTTGCTCATCTTCTTCCCATCAACCAGCAGCCATTCATTATGCACCCAGTAATTGACAAATTTCTTTCCTGTCGCTGCCTCGCTCTGCGCAATCTCATTCTGGTGGTGAGGGAAGACAAGGTCAATGCCTCCTGTGTGGATGTCAAATGTGGGTCCAAGCTCCTTCATTGACATTGCAGAGCATTCAATATGCCAGCCAGGCCTTCCTTTTCCAATCTCAGTTTCCCAGAACACATCACCATCATCCTTGTCCCAGGCCTTCCATAATGCAAAGTCATTTGCCTGCTCCTTGTCATACTCATCCTGCTTGACCCTTGCTCCTGCCTTCAATTCTGATATCTTTATATGCGCGAGCTTTCCATAATCCTTGAACTTCTTCACAGAGAAATAGATTGAGCTGTCCTCTCCCTTGTAGGCATAGCCTTTGTCAAGCAAAGTCTTGACAATATTCACCATCTCCTTTATTGTCTTTGTCGCCTCTGGATAGGCATCTGCCTTCCTTATGTTCAATGCCTCAAGATCCTCAAAGAATGCTTTTCTGTAGGCTTTTGTGAACTCATCAAGGCTCTTCCCCTCTTTCCTTGACTTCTTTATTATCTTGTCCTCAACATCAGTTATATTCATGATCTGCTTGACTTCAAAGCCCCTGTATTCAAGGTATCTGACAAGGATATCAGAGCAGATATATGCCCTGAAATTGCCTATGTGCGCAAAATCATACACCGTGGGGCCACAGGAGTATATCTTTACGATGTTTTTGCCTATTGGCTTGAATGGTTCAAGCTTCCTGCTAAGTGTATTATACAGTTTTAAAGCCATAATCACAAAGAAAAAGGGTTGATATTCTTAAGGGTTGCGGTGGGTTAAATAGAAATGTTAATTTATTCTTGTTGTTCTAGCACATTTAGCTGTTCTGCTTCATTCACATTCAGTATTCCTGTCTGTCCCTGCACTTGGGGTGCTGGTTGTTCTGGTTGAGGTGGTTGTGATGGTTTACATTGAGTTATAGTAACTTGGCAAGAATATAATTCACCACCTATATTGATGTTATCAATCCAAGTAGGATTTGGATCTATCTTTTTCTCTGATGTCGATAAAGGAACCTCTTCTGTTGCTATTGGTATTTCAGAGGTAGATATTTCTGTTTCTGATGTTGCTATTTCTAATTGTGTCGGGATGATTTCAGGCTCTGTTGGCACTAGTGAAGGTTCTGGCACTGGTAGCTCTTGATCCCCATCACGTGGTTTTTGTACTGTTGGTGTTGTTCTCCTAACATTAGTGGCACCAAGATTGGCATTTGCCTGCGCAACATTGGTTGATATTGGGGTAAGGGCT
>DATDWE010000088.1:0-4487 GCA_035289765.1 Candidatus Nanoarchaeia archaeon | reverse complement strand
CCAACCCATTCATTCTGTTTTGGATGGAATCTCTTGTTTGTGTTGTATGCGTGCACTGCCTCAATCAGGGTTCCCTTCACATTCACCTTGTCTCCTGGCCTCACAAGAGTGACATTCGCGATCTTCAGGCCTGACAGCTTGCTCTGGCAGTCAGCTACTGTGATTATTATTGTCTCTGGCTTTATTATCTTGTGCAGGTCAGCTATTGAGCAATGGTCATAATGCTCATGAGTTATAAGAATAAGGTCTGCCTTATCCCCTCCTTTGATCTGGAAAGGATCAATGTAGATTATTTTATCGCTCTTTAAAACAAAACTGGCGTGGCCAAGCCATTCAATGTTCACTCCTTCAATGTTCGGCATGATATCACCTTTTACTGGTTGAATTATAAAAACAATATTATATAGATCATATTAATAGTTTTCCATCCTTCATGATAACCTTTTTGTCAACATATATTGTTGGCTTCCTGAACACACCGTCAAGATGGCATGGCGCATAAGTAGGGCCTCCAAGACCTTTGCTGTTGCCTAGGGCAATGTGGGCTGTTCCGAACACTTTCTCATCCTCAAGCACTACACCGCTTATCCTTGCCTTGTAATTTGTGCCGATACCAAGCTCTGCGATGTTATAAGCGTTCTTTCCATACTTCTTTAGAGTGTTCCTCAGAGAATTTGCTGCCATGCCCCCTTCAATCCTCACTGCAAAGCCCTTTTTCACAGCAATCCTTATGGGCCTGTCAACTTTCCCTATGCCGCCCATGCTTGCATCAACAACAAACACGCCTGATGTCCTGCCATAATCAGGCACAAGCATTGCCTCTCCTGCAGGAAGGTTGGCAAGGCCTCCTTTCCTTATGAAGCCAGAGTCAGCTATTACCTTTGATGCCTTTTTCCTGTGTATAGTTATGTCTGTCCCCTTCTTTGTTGTTATCCTTATTGCTGTCCCTTTCCTAAGAGCAGATATTATCCTGCATGAGAGCTCCTCAACTTTTGCATAATCTGCTGACATCCCCCTCTTCAGGACTGCCTCTGTTATGCCAGGCATTGTAGCAACCCTCGCCCCTTTGTTCCTTGCGTTCTTCACAGCCATTGTGTGGGTTATTGACCTTGTTGTCGGAGCTATTATGACATTATACTTCTTCATGACCTCAGAAACAATCGCAGGAGGCTCCTCTCCATTCACTTCAGCGACAGGTATTGTGACCATCATTACGTGCCTGCAAAGATGGAATGCTGCTTCATAGATGGCTCTTGCTATCTTCTTTCTTTGCATGTCAGTTATTATAAGAAGAGTTTCTTTTTTCCTTAGATCCACGCATTGTTTTAATACAGTATTTGCTGCTTTCTTTAATGTCACTTTGATTACCTTTCAATCTTCTTCAGTCCCATGAACCATCTGCTTGGGTCAGTCTTCTCTACCTCTTTCAGCAGCTTCTTTGCGCTGTCTGTGACAAGCAGCTTTCTCACATTATTGACCCAGTCCTCTGCATCTTTGAATCCGATCTTGATGTATTCCCTTGCCTGCACTGCATTCTCAAGAAGATCTGCATCCCTTGCGATAAGCGCTTCCTTTGTTTTCTGGGCCTTGAATTCCTCATGCAGTGAGAAGATCTCTTCCCCGATCTCCCCAAGGCCTGATGTCTGCTCCCTGCTGGCATCTGTCTCTGCCTTCTTGAAATCAATATACCTATGGCCTACTTTGTGGAGGTCATTGAGCCTGGCTTCATGCAGGTCATTGAAGAGGCACATCAGCGTTACTCTGTTCTCATCTGCTTTCTCCATCTTTGCAAGAAAGAATCCTATCATGGCAGCCCTGAAACTGTGCTCTGCAACGCTCTCTGGATTGGTTATCCCAAGCAGCCAGAATCCGCTCCTTTTCACCCTTTTCAGCTGGCCAAGCTCATAGAAAAAATCAGCAATCTTATTCATGTTTAAATCACCCCTGAGGATTTATAAGCTGTTAACATGGCATTTTTTATAAAGTTTCTCAAAACGAAACATTTATATATAAACAAACTTTAATTAAGCCCATCATGGCTAATGGTTCAGTGTTTAGAGGTGCACTGGTTTTTCTGGATGAAATAGGTATTTATGATGTCGTTCTTCCGTTCCTTCTTGTGTTCGCAGTTGTGTTTGCAATATTTGAGAAGACAAAGGTCCTTGGAGTGGAGAAGGTAGAGGGTGTTGAATACACAAAGAAGAATATCAATGCCATAATCGCATTTGTCATAGCATTCCTTGTTGTTGCCTCAACAAAGCTTGTTGCTGCAATAAATGAGGCAATGGCCAATGTTGTTCTTCTGCTTCTTGTGTCTATAAGCTTCCTTATCCTTATCGGGTCATTCTACCATTATGAGGAAAAGACAGTCCTTGAGGGCGCGTGGAGGAAGTTCTTTATGGTCCTCATGTTCATCATTGTGGTGCTGATCTTCCTTCAGGCAATAAAGACAGACAGCGGAGACAGCTGGCTTGAGACCTTCTGGGGCTTCCTTGCGAACAACTGGAGCACAAACTACACTGCATCAATAATACTGCTGGTTGTTGTGATAATCATGATACTCTTCATAACTCAGGAGAAAAAACCATCTAAAAGCGGGAAAAGCGAAGGTGCGTAAACATGGGATATTTTGATAATGCGATTATATGGCTCGACCAGATAGGCGTTGCTGATGTCATAGTTCCGTTCTTTCTTGTGTTTGCTATTGTATTTGGCGTATTGCAGAAGACAAAGATACTGGGAGATCCAAGGGAAAAGAAGAATCTTAATGTCATCATTGCGCTTCTTCTTGGGCTTGCAGTCGTATTCCCGCATGTCACAGGAAAATATCCAAGCCAGTATGATGTCGTTGAGATAATGAACATGGCTCTGCCGCAGGTATCGCTTGTTATTGTCGCTGTTATAATGGTTCTTCTGCTGATTGGGCTTTTTGGAGGAGAGGCGAACTGGGTGACAGGCCCCTTCGCAGGATTGATAGCCTTGCTGGCTTTCGTGCTTGTGGTTTACATATTCGGGGCAGCAGCAAACATCTGGGGTTATGCATGGTGGCTTGACTGGCTTAGGGACCCGGACACGCAGGCATTGATTATAGTGCTGCTTGTATTTGGCCTTATAACATACTTTATAGTCAGAGAGCCAGAAAAGTCCCATGGAGAGGGAATGCTGAAGAATATCTCAGACTTCTTCAGGAGACCTGGGCATTAGGATAAAGGAATATGGTTACAGTACTGGAATCTGGATTGCTGGAGAATTTCACAATAATCTTCTCTCTTGTATTTGTGATTGCCATTGTCTATGGCGTATTCCAGATGGGCAAGGTTTTTGGCGACAATAAGGGACTGCACGCCCTGATAGCGCTCATAGTCGGCCTTCTTGTGATAATGGTCCCTGACATCACAAAGATAATAGCAGTGATGATCCCATGGTTCACTTTGCTGTTCATCTTCATATTATTCCTTATAATTGCATACAAGATCTTCGGAGCTTCAGATGAGGATGTGCTGAGCGTCCTGAAGGTGGATCATGTTACCATATGGGTCATAATAATAATCGCCATTGTCATAGTCATAGCATCCTTCTCAAATGTGTACGGCCAGAAGCTTCTTGAAAGTCCTGGAGGAAACGTCACAAAGGTTGTTAGTGATACAGGTACAGCAACAGGCTCATTCTCCCAGAATGTAGGCGCCACTTTCTTCCATCCAAAGGTTTTGGGCATGATATTTATACTGCTTGTTGCAGTGTTCACAATATCGCTTCTTGCTATGAAGGGAAGATGAAGACGATTTAATAGATTTCTGTATTATTTGATGAGGTCTTCATTTGATTTGTTTCTTTATGATGCACTTGATTCATTTGGTCATTGTACATTTTCTTCCAAGCCTCGCCTTGGAAATGTTTGCACTTGAATATCTTCGTTATGGTGCTTTTTCTTCCTAGCCTCGCCTGGTTCGCTGCAATTCCGACGTGGCGAGGTTGGATATGCGCCTTGAGGTTGCAATATGCATGGCGGTGATGATGGCGCGCTGGGAAGACAAAAATTTCAAGGATTCTTCTGATCTTTCAAAATCCGCAGAAATTTTTGGCTGACAGGGCAAGCTTTCCGACTCTCCCTCTTATTTTAGAGGAGGAAAGTTGCCCGTGAGCGCCGCCATGATCATCACCGCCTATAAATATGATAGTTTATCTCTTCTGCTGTCAGGTTGGCGGCGTCTGGTTTAAAGAATTATCTGCCGCCGCCATAATTATCACAGACAGAGATAAGAATTATAAATATAGATAAACTAAAAATATTATCCGGCTATTTCTTAACAGCCTTTCCTTTCATAGATGAGGTTATCCTTGAGAGCTCATTCACATTCTCCATGAAGCCAGGGAGTATCTTCTGGAATACCTTCTCAAGGGCCTTTATCTCCACTCCGATGTCCACTATCCCCTTGTCATACTCTCCGATCTTGCCTAGAACTCCCTCATGAAGCCTGTCAAAGCTG
>DATDWE010000087.1:0-6450 GCA_035289765.1 Candidatus Nanoarchaeia archaeon | reverse complement strand
GTATTGTGATGCACCTTTAAGACTGTGCAAAGAACAACTTCACTTTCCTCTGGATAACCTTTCTTCTTGTACAGCATATTCATTCCCAGAACAGAAGATGTTCAGGCTCTCGCTCTCTTCAGGCATTCACTCAAGAACTTCAAGGATCCTTGCTTTCACTCTTGCCTTTCCGCCTGTTGACTCTGCTATGGGTTTTGTGCACACAAGGCAGTTTATCGGCGTTGAAGCCTTGCCGAACATTATCTGCTCGTTCTTGCACTTAGGACATCGCACTTTTATGAATTTTGATGTTGGTTCTCTTATTGCCATCTTGACCATCCTTATGTAAACTCAACCTTCTTTGCCCTCTTGCCTTTCTTCTGCATATGGGTCTTCTTGCACTCCTTGCATGTGTATCTGAAGTCTGTCTTCTTGCTGCCTTTCTTTCCTGTCATCTTCCAGCCGCCTATTGCCGGCTTTGAGTATCTTCCGAGATTTCCATATCCTCTTGCAGAGCCCCTCTTCTTTGCCCTCTGCTTTGCACCGTAAGTCAGCGCGCTTCTTCCCTTTTTCTTTGCCTGGCTCACTGTGTGCTGCGTGTGCTTCCTGCAGTAAGGGCAGAGCCTTTTGATTGTCTTTGGGATCTTCATGTTGACTTGCCTTTCTTTCCTTTACTGTTCTTATTGGCAGTATTCCTCGTCAATCTCTGCTCTTCCTTTCTCTATGAGGACATTAGCCACTTTTTCAGGCAGTAGAGCTGATTCATCCTCCTCAAATGGGCCGTAGACTTCAAGCTCAGGACCCACAAACTGAGGCACAGGACTCAAAAATCTGACAGCGACATTGCCCTTCTCTGCCCCTGTTTCAAGCTCTTTAGAGCTAGTATTTAAAGCTTGCTCTTTTCCAGCCTCTGTTTTATATATGATTCTGTCCTCTTTCCCCTCTTTTCCAGCCTCTGGCATGTGCTGCTGCTCAATATTCAGTTCAGCGCTCAGTTCAGGCGCTCTGGCCTCCAGCACCCTGTTCAGTATGCTGCCCCTGAACCTATCAAGAGAGCTGCATAGTGACTCAAAGAATGCCCTCTCCTCAGCCAGAAGTTTTGAAGTGTCTATTATGCTGCTCCTTGTCCTTGACTTGTTGATTGCAAGGTTTATTATCTTCTTTTCCCTCCTGTCATAGAGATCTCTCAGTATTTTTTTTATGTTCTGCAGCTGTATAAGGGTCTTTTCCTTCTCATCTGTCGCAAAGAGCTCATTGTTCTGGTTTGCGAGTATATTCATCTTTCCCTGCATATATTTTATAACATCCTCAAAGAAAGTGTTCTGGAGCTCCTGCAGCTCATCCCTGCTCTTCTCCCTTCTCAAGAGCTCGAAGAGGGTCTCATATGTTATGGCGACCTCCCTTGAATTATCCTCTTTTAGACCCTGAGCAACCTGTTGTTCCCCCATATATAACTGGATATATGGTCCCTATTTAAATTTATTGTGGTAATCATATCATTATCATTCTGCTATCATTTGCAGCCATAATCATTACTGCCTCAGGCAATCCAAAATATTTTTAAAGCACCTGCAACCATTGTATATTATGCCAAAACTTGAGTTTGAGAACCTTGAATTCAGGGAGCTGGAAGACAAGGCAGGGAAGGGCAAGGTGGAAAGGATAGAGGTCACTCTCCTGAAGAACTTCTTCTTTTATATTGGCAAAAAGGACATGGAAAAGATTGGCGATCACACTATTGGCAGGAACTTCGTAGAGTTCAAGGGCATAGATGAGAAGAAAGCAGCAGGAAGATTCAATCTCCTGATATCAGAAGGGATAAAGAGCCTTAAGAACAGGCTTAACAGCAAGCCGGCAGTCTACATCCACAGGAACTCAGGCATACCCTTGATAGGCAGCCTTTTCTTCGGCATAGTGGACAGGGGATCAACCATTGTTGAGGTCAAGCCATTGACAAGCTGCAATCTCAACTGCATATTCTGCTCTGTTGATGAGGGGATCTCAGGCAGGAAAGAGACAGACTTTGTAGTTGAAGAGGAATATCTTGTTGATGAGCTGAGAAAGCTGCTCGAATTCAAGAAGAGCACAGAGATTGAGGTGTTCATCAATCCCCATGGAGAGCCATTGCTTTACGCAGACATTGTAAAGCTTGTCAAGGACATTAAAGAGATAAAATATGTGAAAAAGGTCGCAATCATCACCAATGGAGCGCTGCTCACAGAAAAACTTGTGGATGATCTTGAGAAAGCAGGCCTTGACCAGCTCAATCTATCGGTGAACTCGCTTGATGACAGGAATTCAAGGATCATTGCAGGGACAAAGGAGTATGACATCACGAAGATAAAGAAGATCATGGAATACATAACTTCCAAAGAAAGGCGAAGAAAGCTTAGCCTTGTTGTTGCTCCTGTCTGGGTGCCTGGCGTGAATGACAAGGACATAAAGGAAATAGCTGAATACTGCAATAAGGCAGGCTGCAGCACAGGCATACAGAAATATGTAAGGCATAAGAAAGGAAGGAATCCTCAGAATGTGGAGGAGATGGACTGGCCTGGATTCTTCAGGGAGCTTGAGCAGCTTGAGGGGGAGACAGGGAAAGGTCCGCTGATAAAAGGCCCAGGAAAGACTCCAGAGCTTCCAAGGCCCTTCAGGACAGGGGAGATTGTCAAGGCAAAGCTGGTGTGCCCTGGAAGGCTCTCAAATGAGGGCATAGCAGTGTTCAGGCAGAGGGCGATAACTGTTTATGGCTGCGGCAGCAGGATTGGCGAGCCTGTGAACATAAAGCTAATCAAGTCAAAGAACAATATATTCTTCGGAAAGTGCTTAGGTTAATTCTTGAATTATAAGAAAAAGAAAAAAAAGAAAAAATATTTAGAGCATTTAGCTGCTTGGTGCCATGACAGTTATGTCAGACATGCTTGTTCCTGAAACCTCAACTTCGGTTCCAGCCAGCTTGTCTGCATAGTCAGAGTACTTTGCAACCACAGTTGTAGCTCTTCTGGTGTCAGCTGCTGACCATCCAGCAACGACCATAGCAACATTGCCGCCATTATCGAATAGTTTAACGATGGCTTTGTTCTCTGGTATTGTTGAATCAGCGCCGCATGCTGGGAAAGTTAATCCCATCACAACAGCTGCAGCTTCGTTGACACAAGGTCCACCAACAGCTATAAGGTTCTGTGCAGTTTCCTGGCCCCTTACTTCACTTGCCAGTTTTGCTGAACCGACATTGATCGGATTCAATGTCACTGCTGATGTCTCTCCGCCAGCTCCGCTAACTACTGCGCCGACTGGAGCTATAAATGCATTGCCGTAGACCTGCTCATCTGGATACCAGATGGTTATGTCGTCGTCATCGTCTGAGTCATACAATGCAAGTGTTCCCCATTCAGTCACATAGTACTTGTTGTCTTTGTTGGAGTCACTTTCAGACAATGCTGTCTTGTTCCACTGGCCTGTAGCTCCCTGCTGCAGCAATCCTGGTGCAGATATCCTTATCTCATCATCTGTTGGATAGTAGTACAAAGACAAGTTCCATACAAGGTTGTTGGTCTCGTCTATTTCTTCTCCAAAGAAGATGGTTCCATTTGATTGATTCCCTACTCCAGCAAGTGTGTTATTCCATGTTGTCACTATGCTCAGGTTAGCTCCATTTTTTGTCTCTATTACTCCATTTGTCTCTAGGTTTACATCAGTTGCATTAAACAGACCCTTTGTGAAATCAAATGTCAGGTTAATGGTCCCTAATGATCCTAGGCTTATGGATGAAACTACACCAGATCCTGTTACGTCTTTGTCGTTGTATGTCTTGCTGTATGTGACATCCTTTATGTCTGTCTTGTTGTCTGTTCCGATGTTAGAGATCTGCATCACGTGAGCTTCTTTGCCAGACGTCACGAGGAGGAACATAACTCCCTCAATAGCTCCTTTGTCTGTGCCAGAAGAGTCGCACCAGTCTCCATCAAGGAGAAGCCTTCCATCACAGTTGGCAGCATCCAGATCATTGCCTAATTCAATCTCTTTGGATGTGTCATTGAGATAGAATGGGATACTGACTTCTTTCCCATCGTTGTTCAGGAACTGGAACTCAGCTTCATCGCTTGATGCTGTGAGCTCAATTGTCTCAGTAACCTTTGAAACTCCAGCGAACTTGAATTCGAAGTTTCCAAAGACTGGGTCAGCCAGGCTTGCTCCGTCTGCAAGATATTCCTCGTCATCAGGTATCCATGTGATACCGATCTCGGTCAATCCTTCAGATGAATTGCCTAGGTAGCCGTTTGTTCCATCCACATCAACGCCGTTCACCTGGACTTCTTTTCCGCCCTCGATAACGACTTCTGTTGCTCCGACATTGATCTTACAGATATCCACATCCTGGAGCTGTGCGTGCACTGCTACTGCATCAGTAACTCCTACTGACACGCCGTTGATTGTCTGTGTCTGTCCTTTCTTTATCCAGACAACATCGCCATCAACACTCACTCCGCACATATCCTCATCGTCGTTGACATCTGAGACTTCAATCTCGTGTTCCACGCCGCCGACTGTTCTTGTCAGTGTCTTTCCCTGCTGCAGCCAGATGATTGTCTCGCCTGCAAGCAAGGTCAGCTTGTTGACGGTGAACGTTGTGTCATACTTTGCGTCTGTTATTGTGTAGTCATTGCCCTGTATCTTCAGGACTGTGTCCTCAAGGTCCTCAGCTGGTGTATCAGTTGAAGTCTTAGTATACTCTACAGCATTGTCGAACTCAAGCGTGTAGTTGTATGCATATAATGCTGATCCATCATCAAAGAACAGATAATGGTCTGCTTTCTCTTCACCATCATCATCAGTGGTGAACAGCAGTGTTCCTGTGCCGTCATACAACCTTATTGACTGTGCATACTTCTCGTCGTTTGTTGTCTCTCCCTCTGAGTCCTGATATCTTCCGTCTGCCAGAACAACAGGCAGATCTTCGTCATCAAGAACCTCGATGACATCTTTCATGTCGTCTCCGTAGTTCAGCTTATCTCCTGTCTTCTCTATCTTCTTTCCTTCGCTTATTGTAACAGCTGCTACTCCAGTTCCGAATGTTGCTTCCTGCCTCATTGAGTACTGAAGGCTTGTTCCAATATCGATAGAGCCTACTACGTCTTCTGCTGCTGCGCCGTCGCCAACTACGATCAGTCCATCAAATACGCCATTCTGTACAAATGGTGCCGGGTACTCTGACAGGTTAGCTGCCATAGCTCCCATGATGGTTGCGCCGACCATAGAAATTCCTGCGCCTAGCGCCGCAATTGCTCTAATTGCTTTTCTTACTTTCATAACCTAAACACCTCCGTGTTTTTAAGGTTCGGCTATCTCTTCTAGGCTATCTTATCTTACAATAGGCTATCTTGCCTAAGAAATCTAGGCAAGTACCTAAAAAATATGATTGGTTTATAAAGTTTTCGGAGCTCCCCAGGCCGTTTATCCTACGAACACAGCCTCTAGACGCACTAATACCCATATCATGGTGTCTCAGTGCTTCGTCACCTTCAGATAGATAATCACTGTTTTCTTGCATTTTGATTCTTCCTGATTCTCCCTGTTATAATTATATTAGTATATGGGCTGTAAACCTATTGGTGTACAATCTGGTTCATTATATATAGCTTTGGTGGGTTATTATAGACAAAAAAGCAGAAATAATGGTCCAAATGATGAGATAAGGCGGTTATGAGGCCCTATTGTCGATAATAGACTAAAAAGCATATCTTGCACTTGAGAATCTTAGTTATAGCGCATTTTCTTCCTAGCCTTGCCTGGTTCGCTGCAGCTTGACGTGGCAAGGTTGGAAGCGATGCCTGAAGCAATAGTAATAGCAAAACGCCGCCCTGGCGCAGGCGAGCCGGGGGTCGCCCCAAAGGGTCTTGTTCCTTTACCCCGCCATCAAGGAGGGTATCTCACTTCGTTCGGAACCCTCCGAATATTGATTCCGGTCGTGGGGCTGAGCAAAGCGAATGCCCCACTTAGCTCGCGTGTGAACGGAGCGAGCCGTTCCCGGGGTGGCGAGTAGGGCAAAGCCGAAGGCTTTGACCGTCTGCTGCCAGGTGGGCGGCGTTCAACTAAAAAACTCAAGGCCATCTAAAAAGAAAATGGGGGGAAGAGGATTTGGAACGAGCGTGTTACGAACAGGAAATCAAAGATTTCCTTAGTTCCAAGGGATAAACCCTTGAAACCGACCCTCGGACGCAATCGCAAGGCGGGCATAAAAACTTTGTTTTTAGCCCACCGAAGAGTTTGTTTATAAAAGTAAGAAAAATGCGGGGATGAGGATTTGAACCCCAGTAGGCACTAAGCCAATGGGTGTCTCAAAATCATAGCCAAAGGCTCATCACACCCTTGCTAGGTAAGTACCTAAGCCCATCCCGTTTGACCGCTCCGGCATCCCCGCATAATACAAAGAAATCTTAGTTGTTTTTTAAAGATTGCGTATTGTCAGGCCTT
>DATDWE010000086.1:0-3027 GCA_035289765.1 Candidatus Nanoarchaeia archaeon | reverse complement strand
TGAGCTTGGAGGCATTGAAGAGGCAAAACTCTATCTCAACAGAACCCTTAACATAACACCTTTGATAAGGGAATATGAGAAAGAGCCTACTTTCATGGAGCTTCTTTTCCAGGCAATATCAGAACAGTCCTTTTCAGTAGGTCAGGGGATAGGCGCAATGCTTTCTGAGAAGAAAACAGGGATATTTATATAATATCATAATTCTGTTTGCTTAATATTGGCTACATTTACCTTCTTTATTGAAAATAATTTAGATACGTCGCTGTATTCTATATACAATCTATATATGATGCTATCACTATTTAGTGGTTAATTATAGAAAGCTTTATATATTAGTAATACTTATTACTTCTCAGTACTCAATATACAAGCCAATATACAAAATGGGGTGGCTGATGAACCAAGCAAATGGACCTGTTGAAAGATCTGCAGAATATCAAGATGCGCTTAGAGAATTATATGATCTGATGAATCTTGAACCTGATTCTTTTGAAGGAAGACTGAGACTTGAGAATGGTCTTGAGACAGCTGTAAAAGAAGCTCTTGGCATAACAGGCGGCATAAATGCCGCTGGCGTAAATATCCCTGCAGAGAATGTTCTTGGCTCAAAGGCAGCAAGCCTTGGAAGGATAAATCAGAATGTTGCTGATCTTAGGGACAAGCTGCCTGATGAGAATTACCAGGATCTTTGCGACCAGTTTATAGGGCTCTTCAATCATGCTTCAATGAGCGCAAGAGATCTGTTTGAGATAAAAGGCCTGCTTGGCTTGTACAGCAAGACCCAGAACAATATCCTAAATATCTCTGGCCAGAAATCTTATGATGTAGCTGGGTATAAACTAAAGCAGGAAAGAAAAAAGGAGCTGGCTGAACAGGAAGATAAAATCAATATAACGCTCACAAACTGGGCTGCGAGATACTGCTTCTGTTACCCAAAGATAGAAGAAGCTGTTGGCCTGGCAGTCGCTGCAGTAGACCGGGAACTAAAGGCGTCTTCTGAGAGAGGAGCTGAGCCAGATTACAAGAGAGTTACAGACGTTATCCTTGATTTTGTTGAGGCAATGTATCTTCCTTTTGTTGATTTCAATCCTTCTTATGCTGGAAAGGTCGCATACTGGCAGGCAATAAATGTCCTTAAGCAGAGAAATGCAAGTTCAGAAGAGATTGGCGAGTTTGCAGGCAGAGTCAGGGACAGAGTCAAGGAGAATTTCACTCTTCCAGACGCTGTTGAATATGAACTGCATGAGCTGATGGAAAGCAAAGGGGGTGAGCAATAATGCTTCTTAACACCTCCAGGATCATGAAATCATTCCAGATACTCAACAGCCTCAGGCATCCTAATGGATTGTTCTCTGCCTCAAGACAGGCAGTAAGCACAGGCTATGACAAGGCATGGATAAGGGACAATATCTATGCGGCAATAGGCATGGAAGCCTTTGACCCTCTTCTTGCTGTGAGGACATATCACGCACTGCTTGATGTCCTGCTGAAGCATGAGAGCAAGATTGACTGGGCAATAAAGGCAAAGCCAAAGTATCCATACCAGTATATCCACGCAAGATATGATGCCCACACAATGAATGAAGTATGGGATGAATGGGGAAACAAGCAGAATGATGCAATAGGCGCATTGCTTTTCAAGATAGCTGACCTGATGGACAGAGGGCTTATGATGCTGAGGGACAAGGATGACCTCAGGATAATACAGAAGCTTGTGCTCTATCTTGCTTCAGTGGAGTACTGGCATGACAAGGATAATGGCATGTGGGAGGAGAATGAGGAAGTGCATGCAAGCTCTGTAGGAGCATGCGTTGCAGGCCTGATAAGGATATCTGCCTATGTGAATGTCCCTCAGTGGCTGATTGAGAAGGGAAGGAAGAAGCTGAATCAGCTCTTGCCAAGGGAATCAGAGACAAAGGATGCTGATCTTGCCCTGCTTTCATTGATATATCCTTATGATATTGTCACAAATAAGCAGAGAGAGCAGATACTGAAGAACACAGAGGAAAAGCTTTTAAGGAATAGGGGATTGATAAGATATGCAGGAGACAAATATTATGGCAGGGATGGGGAAGCAGAGTGGTGCTTCGGCCTTCCATGGCTTGCAGTGATCTATAAAGGCATGGGCAATATGGCAAAGTACAGGTTTTACATGCAGAAGACGCTTGATGCTATGAATGAGAATGATGAGCTTCCGGAATTGTACTTCGCAGGCTCAGATGATCACAATGAGAACACCCCTCTTGGATGGGCGCAGGCGATGTTTTTGGTGGCGGTGAGCCAATGAGCGGAAAAACGCCGGAGGAATTCTGGAAGGGGGCGAGCACACGTAGAAAAACAATTCAACAAAATCTTATTCAAAATATCGCAGTAAACAATGCAAGAAATCAACTTTATGGATATCAGTTAGACTGCGGGTTTCCTGTTGTTAGAATACCTCCTCATGCATCTATATTTCATGGGAGGGAATATGATATTGTAGAAGTGTACCAGTGCAACACTCCGGCATTGATTGATGGACTTGAAGGCCTAGTGGTGGAATTCTTTATAACAAGGCAAGGAGAATTGGTGCCTGTGTACCTTGGCAGAACTAAAACTGAAAGAATTACAATTCTAAATCAATGGAAAGGTTATTCAGACTGATTCAGCAAGAATTACAAGCCCAGTCCCTCATCAATCTCATTCGCGATCTTTCTCAGGTCTTCCATTGTCCTGTTGACATCCTTCTGTATCTCTTCCATGACTGCCTCAAGATTGCCTGCCCTCAGGACGTATCTTCCGCCTTCTATTATCACAAGGCCTGACTCAATAAGACGTTTCAGGTGATGCACAACTGTGCCCCTACTCAGCTTTGTCTTCAATGCAATCTCATCAGAAGTCATTCCCCTGTTTGCCCTTGTTGCCTTGAGAAGCTCTATGAATATCCTGAAGCATGACTTGTCCTTGTCCCTTTCTCCGAACAGGCCAAGTGAATTACCGAAGAACTGCAGCTCGTCATTGACATCCTTTTTAGAGGGTCTCCTGTAG
>DATDWE010000085.1:0-3094 GCA_035289765.1 Candidatus Nanoarchaeia archaeon | reverse complement strand
TGAATTCCTGATAGCCCTGCCTGTATAATATATCCGTGCCATGGATCACATATGCTGAATCAGTAAGCTGCAAAGCAGGTATGGAGAATTTAGAGTTTTCCGGGCCAAGGCAGTAGAACTTGACAAGCATCTCCTTGCCTTCCATTATTCCGTCCAAAAGCCCGAAGACCTCCTTCAATCCTTTGTCCTTCTCTGTTGTCTCTATGACTTTGCTCATCCTGGCCCCTTCTGGAAGCAGGACCCTTGTATTGACAAGATCCCTTCCCTGATCATTTATGCCATCAAAGTGTATTGTGTGGCCTTTTATCTTGAGCTTTTTCTCCTCTCCATTCTTCAAGGAGAGTTCTCTTATGTATTGAAGATCTTCCTTAGAATCATCAAGAACAATCACCTTTGCAGGCTTGCAAAGCTCAATGTAATTCTCTATTATCTTGACAACATGAGGATTCTTTAATACGTCCAGTTTTTTCCTGCTCTTTTCGTCCATTATATTGCTGCCAATAGCCATTCAAGCACTCCATTTAATAATTTTTAGGAGTATACTATATCAGAATGTAAGGGGTTTATATTGTTTTTGGTTTTGGGTTGGTTAAACCCGCCTCCAAATAAGCCTCTCTCCTTTCTTCACAAACCTCACCCTGTGCATAGGTATCTCTGCCTCTTCTCCATCTCTCTGGATGACAATGAAGTTCCCTTCTGTTCTGATGATATCTGCGCCTTTTATCTCCTTCTCCATGTTCTCAATCCTGTCAAGATAATAGAATGAGTAGTCTGCCTTATTCTCCTTTTTGTCCCAGAGAATCCTGTTGATGAGGTCTTTGATGCTTCTTTTCATCCTGATTAAGCAGCAAGTCTGATTTCTTCGACCTTCTTAGATGACCTTATTGGCGTTGTGCAGCCTCCGCTATGCAGTATGAAAGCGCCTGGCTCAAGAGGACTTGCATATCTATAGCTTCCTGCATTTTTCAGTGCTGTCTTCAGATCTTTTTTTACATCATCATAGACCCTCCTGTCTGTTGTAAAAGTCATTACCATGAATTCCCTGTCATCTGTCTTTGGCCAGACTTTCTGTATATACCACCTATCTTCTCTTTTTTCGGCAACATACACGCTATTCTCAGTCTGCACATTATATCTTTCTTTCATTCTTTCACCTCAAACAAAATCCTCCTCATACTCTGTCCTCTCCGTAATCTCTCCTCTAAGGTTCTCTGTCATCAGCTTCTTTGCCTCTTCAGGAGGATAATTGCCGAGGAGCCAGGCCAGCTTGATGAAAGCTGTCTCAGGAAGCATGTCCTCGCAGAATATGCAGCCGATGTTTGACAGTCTTCTTAGGTTAGTATACACAGTAGGATGCACCCTGCCATATATGCATTGCGAAGTTATCGCAACAATGCCTCCTCTGCTGATGAATTCTTTTAGTATGGCATGATTCTTCAGATTATCCTCTCCAAGGTTTGTGGGAGCATGGCCCAGGCCTGTGCCTTCAATCACAAAAGCCTTGTAGTGATCAGCATAGAACCTGAACAGCTCTGTCTTTATGCCTGGATGCGTCTTGAGCAGCCCTACATCAGCTGACATTTTCTCTTTCAGCACAATGCCCTTTGCTTTCTTTTCATGCTCCTTAAGGAATTGGGCTTTGCCAGTCTTATAATCAACAAGAGCTATGGGATCATCATTTATGGCTTTGAAAGCATCTCTCCTAGAAGTGTGCATCTTCCTTGTCTTTGTGGGCGGCAGTATTGCGCACACGTCATCTGCGCTGTGATGGTGCATGCATATCGCAATGCCCTTGAAGTCTGAGTTGACAATGAACTTTGCAGCGCAGATAAGGTTCATGCCTGCATCAGAGCTTCCCCTGTCAGAGGACCTCTGTGAGCCGACAAGCAGCACCGGGATGTCTATCTTCTCGAACATGAAAGCAAGGGATGCTGATGTGAAAGTGAGTGTGTCTGTGCCATGCCCTATGATAATCCCGTCAACCCCCTTTTCAGCGTGCTTCTTTATAGCATGGGCTATCTTCTGGTGATGGCTGAAGTGCATGTCCTCTGACATCATGTTTGCGACCAGCTCTGTCTCGATGTTGGCGATATCAGCAAGCTCAGGGAACATCCCGATGAGGTCTTCTGCAGAGAATTTTGCTATCACTCCTCCAGTCCCATAATCCACCTTTGATGCGATCGTCCCTCCAGTATGCAGGACAACTATCTTCTTGAGCCCTTTCTTCTCCTTGAGCTCCATTTTTGCCTCTTTCTCCTCTTTTTTCGCATCAATGACCTTGATCTCCTTCATTTTCCCCTTCTCAATGCCGATATTATACCCGCTGTCAAGCTTCACAAACACAGAATTCTCAGATTCAGAAGGCATCAGGATTCCCTCAATCTCTTTTTTATCGTAGAAGATTCTTACTCTGTCGCCAGGATTAGCCATAATCCCTTCTCAATCTAGCATGATTTATAAATTTTATTGGAGAAAGCATAAAAAAGAAAACATTTATAAATAACCTTTTAATCAGGCAGGATACTCAATTAAGTCAATGATTAATATGATTCCAACAAAGATTTTTTTTACCAAGGGGGTCGGAAAGCACAGGGAACGGCTTGCTTCTTTTGAGATTGCTCTCAGGGATGCTGGTATACAGCACTGCAATCTTGTCAATGTTTCTTCAATCTTTCCTCCCCACTGCAAAATCATCCCAAGAAAAGATGGGGAGAAGCTTCTTAAGCCAGGCCAGATCACATTTGTTGTCATGGCAAGGGCAGAGACAAATGAGCCTAACAGGCTTCTTGCAGCATCTATCGGGCTTGCATTGCCTGCTGACTCAAACACATATGGTTATCTCAGCGAACAGCATGGATTCGGCCAGACAGACCAGAAGGCAGGGGATTATGCAGAGGACCTTGCTGCAGAGATGCTTGCATCCACTCTTGGAGTGGAGTTTGACCCGAACAAGAGCTATGATGAGCTCAGGGAGACATGGAAGATCTCTGACAGGATTGTCAAGACAAGGAACATAACCCAGAGCGCAGTTGCTGACAAGGACGGCAAATGGACTACTGTGATTGCAGTTGCTGTGTTCATATGCGATGAATAC
>DATDWE010000084.1:0-2863 GCA_035289765.1 Candidatus Nanoarchaeia archaeon | reverse complement strand
AGGTAGTCCATGCCTGTGGCAAGGACCTCTCCTGGAACAACCACATCTTTGTCTTTTACTTTTATTTCTCCCATTTTTATCACTTCATCATATTCTTTTCATTTCACTATCTTTGTTTCTACATTCCCTTTTGTCGCATTGTTTAGCTTGTCATAAAAATCAGGCTCCATGCCTGCAGGGATCTCGATCTCACAGTCAAAAGAGCCGTCATCCCTCCAGTTCTCTTTATCCGGCTTTCCGAACCCTGATAGTATTGCGTACGCCTTTCCTGCGTATTGCGGAGGAAACCTCAGATGTATCCTTTTTCTCTCCACGCTTATCGGAAGCACAGGCCTGAGCTTCTTGATTATGTCATCGACCTGCTCCTCTGCGCCCTTGAACATGTCAATCTTGACCTTTGCCTCTTCCATGGCATTCTCTATCCTCTGGACAGGATGAGGCAGCTTTGTCCTAGGGTCAATGCCGTTCCTGTTTATTATGGAGATTATCCTCCTTCTCTTCTCCTCTTTTATCTTGTCCCGGTACTCCTCTGTGAGCTGTATCTCGCCCTCCTTGAGTATGATTGCCGCGACACTCAGGATGTCTGATGTATTGAACAGCTCCTTGATCTTGCCCTCAGGCGCAAAAAGCCCTTTCTTGACATCAGTGAAGATCTTCTCGCTCTTCACAACATCCCTGACATCGATAGATTTTCCTTTCTTCAGTTCTATGGCAAGATCAGGATCAATAGCGACCTCAAAGTTCATGCCCCCTTTCTTAAGCTTGGCGAGGTTGAAATGGACCCTCTCTCCCTCCATTGTCTGCCTTCCTTTTGTGCTCATCTTCTCATCCTCTTATCTGAATAACATTAAGCTCGATGTGCCTTATGCACAGCATCATTTCTTCTTGATCTCCTTCAGTATCTTGTCGAGCTTCTGCTTATCGATCTTTGTGAACTTCTTCTCTTCTGTCTTTATGTATGCGCAGTCAAGCCTGTCAACATTGAAGTTCTCGTCAAGGACCTTGTTCAGCGCCCTGATGGCAAGCTTCAGCCCCTCTTCAATTGTCATGTCCGGCCGGTACTGCTTCTGGAGCGTCTCCTCGATCTCTGTCTCTCCCTCGCCGATGACTGCTGCATGGTACTTGAAGAATATCCCTGTGGGATCTGTCTCGTACAATGATGGCCCGCTCTGGTCAATGCCGGCTACAAGAAGCGAGACTCCAAAAGGCCTCAGCCCTGCTGACTGCGTGCATATCTGCTTAAGATCAGAGATGTCCTTCACAACACTGATCACATCAACCTGCGAGTCAAATGTGACCTGGTGCTGCTGCGCCTTCAGCTGCGCCCTCTCTATGAGGACTCTTGCGTCTGAGAGGATTCCTGCTGCTGTAGCTCCGATATGATCATCTATCTTGGATATCTTCTCCACGCTGTCAGCAACAACAAGAGGATCCACAATCCTTTTGTCTGTCACGAACAGCACACCATCCTTGCATACAAGGCCGATTGCTGTAGAGCCCTGCTTGACTGTCTTCTTGGCGTATTCCACCTGAAGAAGTCTTCCGTCAGGGCTAAACATCGTGATTGCCCTGTCATAACCCATTACCTGATGGCTCATTGTTGGTTGCATTTTGATACCTCCTTTATATTGCAATATATCTTGCTGCCTTGTTCAGCGCTCCTGAAACACCAAGGCTTCTGGCCATTGCCTTTTTGCCTTTTATATTATCAATAAGCGCAAGAGAGGCCATAACACCATTAAGATGCCTTGTCCCTGTCCTTATGATGCCCCTCTGCCTTGACCTGTCCCACCTGTCTCCCATGACTATAAGTCCTGCTTTTGCAGTCTCAATATACCCAAGCAAAGAAAGAGCAGAGGCTGTAATACCGTCTGAAACCTCTGAAAAGTCGTCTATTCTGCTTTCTGAGACGATTTCAAACGCTAAATATCTTCTTTTCTCTCTTAAACTCGGTAATAATGGTTTTTGTCTTTTATTAATCTTCAATCACCCTTAAAGTGCTTTTATCAGCCGAGAAGACGCGTTTAGGGCGTTATTCTTTCTTCTCTCTCACATTTTTTAGATGATTAAGGGATATATAAAGATGATGGTTTTCTGAGAACACATATCGCAACCAATTCACAACCTGTCATAAGGGCTGGTTATATCAATCATTCTGGGCTTTGCGACATGCACATAGACCATTGTGGTGTTCGGGTCAGAATGGCCAAGTGCATTCTGGACTGCCATAATGCTGTAGCCATCCTCAATAAGATGGGTCGCAAATGAATGCCTGAGAGTGTGGCAGTGTACATCCTTTGCGATTCCTGCCTTTTTTGCGGCCTTCTTTACAATCTCCTGGGGGCTTCTGATATGAATGTGCCTTCCCTTTCTTCCAGAGAACACCCAAGAATCATGAGCACCATCTCCATGGCAGTTCTCTTCAATATGCTTGCTAAGGTTTTCCTGAATCCTGCCTGCAATTACAAACATCCTGTCCTTGCTGCCTTTTCCCTGCCTCACCCAGCCAAGGCCCCTGCTGATTTCAATATCCTCTTTCTTCAGCCTCACAAGCTCGCTTACGCGGAGTCCAGCAGAGTACATCAGCTCAACCATAAGCCTGTGAGTAGGATTTCCAATTGCCTCTATGAGCAGTTTCACCTCATCCTTTGAGAGCACAACAGGCAGTCTCTTCGGAACCTTGGAGTGCTTCACCCTGAGCAGAACCCTCTTGCAGAGGATCTCCTGCATCAAAAACTTCAGAGCATTGACATAAACATTTATAGTGGAGCCAGAAGCCCCAGAATCAACGAGAACATCAATGAAATCCTGGATATCTTTTCTTGTTATACACCTGGGCTCTTTCCAGCGCCATTTAAAGAAT
>DATDWE010000083.1:0-5177 GCA_035289765.1 Candidatus Nanoarchaeia archaeon | reverse complement strand
GGCTCTAAAGAAGGCTCTGAAGAGAACAAGGTCCATGAGCTTGAAAAGCAGATAATCTCAATAGCAAAAGCAAATCCTGACAAGGACGGATATTTCTCTGTTCCTGGCTTTATGGAAAAGCAGCAGGTTGGAAGGAGCAAGATCCACAGGAAGCTGAAGCTAGAATACGCAAGGCAGGCAATAGACAGATGGGCTGACAGCCTTAATGCCCCTGATTTTGACTACCTCTCCACAGACCATCTCAGGACAATGCCTGGCCATGATCCAGATGGGAAGAGAGCAGAGCCTCAGGAGAGGGCACTTGTATTCATAAATCAGGCCAGAAGCGATGAATTCAGGGACAATCTCTACAGGAAGCTTATACCAAGGATAACTTCAAGGGAATATGCTTATGACCTGGAAGATACACTGAGCGACCTCAGATCACGCATCACAGGCGCAGGAAAAAAGGACGGCTTCACAAAGCCTGTTGCCAAGAGGATCCTTGAGGTGCTGGACAGCAAGGGAGTCAGGAACTCTGAAGACCTTGATTATAGGATCCAGGCAGCAAAAGAAGAGCTTGGCAGGATGGATGATTTCAAGGAGCTGGATGATTATTTCACAAGGAAGAACGCGCCTCTTGCGCAAGAGCAATATTCTGCAGTCACAATCAACACTTCAGAAGGCAGGAAAGAGATCTCCATAAACGCCAGGCCCGCCACTCTGCTTGACTGGGCAGAGCAGTGCATCAAAGCTGAGTATGCGCTCGAGCAGCACAACAGGTTCTATTTTGGAAAGCAGGGAAGCGGAAAGCATGGAGCAGGCAGGACAGTGGAAGAAAGGATAGACAAGTTCAACAAAACAGCAATAAATCCAGCAGAATCAACGCAGGCAGTTGAGTTCAATTATGAGAACCTCAGAAGGAGATTCCCTACCAGTTCTGCCTATGACAAAGCCATTGGCCAGAAGCATACTTACAAGGCAAGGAGCACAATAAAGAAAGAGAAGGAAAGGATATTCATAGAGATATCAAAAGAACTGAGGCCTGAAGACAGGAGCCAGCTGAAGAAGACCCCTTCAGAGAGAATTGACACAGCGATAACGCAATTCTACCAGCAGGATGCTGATGATAGTCTCAAGCAGAAGGTTGAGGATTATGTTGCCCTCACAAAGCTGCTTGATTATGTTGACAATGCAGGCACAAATGGCATGTATGACAGGATGAGGTGCAGTCTGCAGGACACCTTCTCACGAGCAAAAGCCAGGATATCTGGGAAAGTTGATGCCTGTCCTGAGGTTTATAGGGAATAAAGATATCTATGAAGATTTGATTCCTGGTCTAGTGTTAAGAGTTGTTTGCACTTGATTTATTTATTAATGGTGCTTTTTCTTCCTAGCCTCACCTAAAGATGATTCTTGCACTTTATGAATTTGGTTATTGTGCTAATCTTTCAAAGCCCGTCCAACAATCGCTTCAAAGATTGATATTGGCCGGGTGACGCTCCTCTGCCTCGCTGAGTCAGCATAACAGGCATCACTTCCAACCTCGCCACATCGGCTTGGAAGCAGACCGGGCGAGGCTTGGAGGGAAATGCACAATCACTAAGATGTTTAAGTGCAAGAATCCAAGTTATCATCAAAAACTTTATATACTGGAAAACCCTGAATTCATCGAGAAGCCGGCTGGAAGACCCTCTCTGGCAAAACATGGAAGATGGTTGTGACATAAAGGCGAATGATAAAATAAAGGGGAGGATGAAGAAAAGATGAAGGAAAAGAGCAAAGAAAGTCAACTGAAGAAAGATTCCAATGATGCAGTTGAATACCCAGATTCCACAGTTGCTGTCAGCAGTTCCGGAAAGAAAGAAGCAAGAGTGCTTGAGTCCATGGGCAGCTTTGTAAGGTATGGGTATGTGGATATATTGTCCGGAAAGAAAGTGAGAAAATACAGCATTCTGCTGAAAGATGAGAAAGGAAATGTGGATCATCTTTTTGTTGTGCCAACTGGCCCACCCAGCACATCTGGTCCATCTGGTCAAAAGGAGATTGTCGTGAAGCATGTTTCCGAGGGAAAAAAGAAAAGAGCGATATACGATCCAAAGTCAAAGAAGACTTTGGAGTTCTGACGCATTCTGCCATCCTGCTGGCCGCATTGCGCATCTCTTTTGTGCGTCTCTTTTCCGGCAATTTTCTGATATATTGACTTATATACTGGAGTCAATATATTTGTCACTCCTGAATGGTTAAAAAACGAAAGGTTTATATACTACCTGTGCATATTCAGACTAAAAAAGGGCTGGAATACACCTATTCTATGAGGTTTTTCCGCTTTTTCCAGATTTTCGAAGGGGCAGGGTGGAGGAGAGAAATGTTAGCAAAAGAAATGTCAAAGATAATTGACTACAATTCAAACAAGCTTGAAGACGAAAGAGTTTTTGATATGCTCCAGTCTGAGAAGCTAGAATCCCTGAAAGCTTCAATCGAAGACATACAGGAAGCTATCAGGATGAGGAAGAAACTTTCTGAAGAGGTCATCGCGCTGTTCAACAATGTGATAATCGAGACTGACAACTTCATCATAAAGCTTCACGAAGTTGACAGGAGAAGCGAGCTCATAAGAGGAGAGCAGATGAAGATCAAGCAGAAGCAGATGGAGTTTGAGTCAAAGAAGATCGAAGAGCAGGTGACATGCTGGAAAGACATCGCGCTCCTGAAGAAAGAGCTGAGAGAGCATCTCGCAGAATTCAGGGAAAGAGAGAACAGGTCAACAATGCTTGACAGCATACTCGACAGCAATATCTAGATTGCATGGAGAACTAACCAGGAGAACATACCCCGACAATGAGAACAGACCTAAGCGTTGAGGAGCTTTGCAGGAAGCTTAAGCCGGTATTCGGAAAGAGGATTGATATTCTTTATCTAAAATATTCTGTGGCTGACAGCAGGGAGAAGAAGACAGAGATAGAGGGCGCGCTGCACGCGCTTTACCACAAATATCTCAACAGCTCTATGTTCTCAGACAAGATACTTCTTGAGCCTCCTGCACAGGAGATGATTAAGGGAGATTATCCTCTCGGAAAGGTCGTGTATCCTGATAATGAGCTCTATCCATTCGGATTGAGGGAGCAGGACTGGCAGAGGCACCTGTGCATAAGCGGGATGAGCGGATCAGGAAAGACAACATTCGCATACCAGATATTGGGGAATCTCATACTCAAAAAGAAGCCGTTCATAGTATTCGACTGGAAGAGAAGCTTCAGGCCTTTCATCAAGATAGACCCTGAAGTCATGCTGTTCACTGTCGGAAACGATAACGTGAGCAACTTATTCAAGATAAACATCAACAGGCCTCCCAAGGGAATACACCCAAAGGAATGGATAAACCTGCTGTGCGACATAATCAACGAGGCATTCTTCGCAAGCTATGGAGTGCACAAGGTCCTGCTAGAGACGCTTGACCAGGCATTCAAGGACTTCGGAGTCTATGGCGGCTCAGAGAACTATCCTACATGGTTCCAGATAAAGGACAGGCTTGAGGAGAGAGAGGCAGAGCAGGCAAAGAGGACCGGAAGGGAGTCAGAATGGCTCGCATCTGCTGCAAGGATCGCCCACGCGCTCACATTCGGAGGATTCGGAGAGGCGCTCAACTACAAGGGAGAGCACTCAATGGCTGCACAGGACCTGCTTGACAAGAAGGTCATATTCGAGCTTGACTCATTGAGCAACTCAGAGAAGAAGTTCTTCTGCCAGTTCCTACTCACATACATCTACAAGTACAAGAAGGCAAACATGCTCGAGTCAAGGGATTTCAAGAACGCGATACTTGTGGACGAGGCGCACAACATATTCCTCAAGGACAGGCCGACATTCATGAAAGAGGTAATCACAGACGTCATCTACAGGGAGATCAGGGAATACGGCACAAGCCTGATATGCCTTGACCAGCACGTGTCAAAGCTCTCTGATGTTGTCGCAGGAAACTCTGCATGCAATGTTGCTTTCCAGCAGATGCTGCCGCAGGACGTCGACACGATCTCAGGCATAATGCAGATGAGGGATTTCAAGCTGAAGAAGTACTTCTCAATGCTGCCTGTTGGCTATGCCATTGTGAAGCTCGTTGAGAGATTCCACAGCCCATTCCTCATAAAAGCGCCTTTCATAGACACAAAGAAGCACCCCGTAACAGACGACATGATCAGGGAGAAGATGAGGGACCTCATGAAGTATGACAAGAGGATGAAGGTGTTCGAGGAATCATGCAGCGTGGACAAGCTGCAGGCAAGGATAGCCAAGACAGATCTCATGATGAAATCAATAGCAGTTGACACAGGCATAAAAGAGGCAGAGCTGAGGGGCCTAACGAAGAAAGACAGGCCAAAGGGAATGTACAATTGGAACAGGATAATCGTCAATCATGTGCAGGAATTCCTGTTTGACTATGCATGCAAACAGGCTGAGAGCGGTTTCAGCATCGAGGCAATACATGCCAAGCTGGAGCAGGAAGGATACAACAGGCAGGATATTGACATTGCGCTCACAAATGTAAGAAGGAAATACCAGAAGGAGCTGAAAAGGAATGCCTCGCTTGAGGCCACAGCAAAGGAGATCAGAGCAGACATCAGGCTCTCTCCTGAGCACATTGCCCTGCTTGAGATGCTCCAGGGCCAGCCCGGCATATCAACATCAGAGCTCTACAGGGCCCTCCATATCTCAGGAAGGAAGGGAAACCAGATGAAGAACGAGCTTGTCGGGATGAGGCTTGTGGCTGTCATAGAGGACAGGAATGAGAATGGCTGGACAAAGAGACTCCATGTCACAGATGAGGCAAAGTCGCTCATATCAAAGCATGAGGTGCTGCAGGAAGCAATCTCTTCATGATAACCAATCACGCACTACACAGATATCACACATCACATAAATCATATTTTTTTATATCATTTAATTGAAAGAAAACCAAGATTTGAACGCAAATTTTGCAGAAGGAATACACCGAAGTATACATCATATACATCGAAAAGAGATATGCATGAATATTTCACATGGTGGATTGGCAGCATTGTTTGTTCGGAAACCTAAGTGATTTCAGTCGAAAACGATTAGAAAATCAAAGGCAGAAGCAACAGCAAAAAGTGGGCCCGGAAAACCTTCAGGAACAAAGGCGAGAAGACTGGATAAAGTGTCTTTGTTTGGAAAACAAC
>DATDWE010000082.1:0-4471 GCA_035289765.1 Candidatus Nanoarchaeia archaeon | reverse complement strand
TAGGCTCATAGCATATAGAATTATCACAAAAACTGTTATCTTTTTCATATTATACACCTCTCTTGAGTGATGGTAAGGGGTCAAAGTATAAAAACCTTCCCATAGTGCTCAAACCATAAAATTTATATAAATAGATGCCCTCATCAGCCCAATGTACAAAAAAAGAGCTGTGATACTTGCTGCAGTTGTCATTATAATAGTTCTTTCCATGGTGTTCATCACATCAAACTATTATTACCGAAAGAATGCGCAGACATTGATTGATGCCCTCAAGATAATGAGATCTGATTCTGAAAAAGGATTTGAGATGTGCGGAGAGATAGCGATAACTGACTATGCAAAGGACTGCTATGCGACATACCTCAGCGTTGAGATAGAGAATGTGAGGGCGAGGAACCCCGGCTATGAGAACCTGACAGGCGAGCAGAAAAAAGAAGTCATGATAAGCATGCTGAATGAGATATCAGAGAAGGCAGATAAAGTTTGCAGCATAAGGCTCATGAAAGAGGAAAGCATCACATGCGAGCAGGTGCAGTCTGTGATTGAGCTGCAGAAGGACAACACTATTTCTTCATAGGATGAAATCAATGAGATATGCATACATCACTATCTTTGCTGCTCTCACCACTGTTCCGAAGAAGACAAAATAAAGGAACTTCATCCTGAATATCCCTGATATCCAGCAGATGAGGACAAATGGCACTGGAGTCAGGGCAGCCAGTGCGAGCACAAGCTCGCTGCGCTTGAGGTATCTTTCCCTCCATTTATAGTACAGTTTATCCCCATAGATCTTCCTGAATCCATAATCGCCGTATTTTCTCCCCAGATAATAGCTCAAGAAGCTTGCAAGAGACGAGCCAAGGATAGTGAACACTGCCACGCCAATCACATCAAGGCCGCTGGCTATGCCTGCAAGAAGGGGAAGCTCCGGCCCTATTGGCTGCTCAATGGCATCAAGAAAGAATGCAATGACAAATATTGCGATAAAGCCATAAGCCGTGATATAATGCCTTATGCTGCTCTCAACCTGAGAGTACTGAAATATGACAAAAAGGAATATTGCAGAGATGATAACAACCAAAGATATGGAGAGAAAGATCGCCCTTCTTCTTACATAATCCTTAATGTGATGATACTTTATTTTTGAGACATCCATAAGCATTAAAGCTGATTTCACTCATCTTCCATTTCCGGCTCCCCCTTTTTCTTGCCTTTCTTCATCTTCTTTGTGATGCCCATCTTCTTTCCGCACTTGCTGCACGAGAAGACATAGGCAGGCACTCCTTCGAATGTCTTTCTTATATAAGGTGTTGTGGCCTCGCCTTCATCCCCGCAGTAAGGGCATTTGTATTTTATCTCCACTGTGAGCTTTGGCTCATGCTCTTCTTTTGATTCCTCATGTCCGCATGCAGGACAGACATATTCCTTTGCCCTTGTCTTGACCTTGCCTTTCTCAACAGGCTTGCCCATCTTGGCAGCTCCGCACTTTGGGCAGTCAATCCTGCAGGCCCATGCCATGATCCTTCCGTTGTTCTCAAGCGTGCGCCTTGTGAAATAGACGCATTCGTCCATTGATTGCGGTTGTTTGATTGGCATGAGGTCGATGATATATGATTTCTTTATTAATTTTATGGAAGTTCAGCAGGATATCTGCATATTTTCCGGAGCAGGGTTCTGGAAAGAATGATTATCGGATTCCAGAGCCGCGCTTGGCATTTTTCCCATTATCCATTTTGGATAATATCATCCACATCATGAAGAAATGCTTTTGATGTACTTCCTGGCCTTTTCCTTAAAATCGGCCTTTCCGAACATGTTCCTGAACAAAGAAGAGCTGCTCTTGAGCTGGGATTCAATAAGCTTTTTCTGCTGTTTGAACAGGCTGTTGTCTTCTTTTAACATCTTTGCATATAATTCCACATAATCCAGATCGGTTTTCGGTCTCATCGCAGTTCAGCCCTGATTACATTTTCATACTCTTTAAATCTCTCCTTGCTTAGCATATCAGAAAAAAATGCCCTTAAATGCCTTGCATCTTCAATATCTTTTTTTCCTGCCAATATAATCTCTTTGTACAATATCTCAAATTCTATCGGCGGGATCTTGAATTCAAAATCCTTCACTTTTATCTTCTGCGGATGATTGAACTCAAAGAACTGCGCTTTTTTGGAGCGGTCAATGGGAATAAACTCTATATTTGGGAACATCTCATTCTTTCTGGCAAAGCGGATATGATTCATCCCTTTGATATAGGAAAAGGCTTCCTCAATCGTATCTCCCTGATAGCACCAAAAACCTGCTTTCTGCAGATTATTGAACAGTTCACCGAATTTTTGTCTCTCAAGCTTTGGAACAAGAACATCAATATCCTCTGTTCCTCTCGCCCTGCCTGCGGAGATGCTTACAAAGCCGCTTACGACAAGATAGTCTGTGTGCTTCTTGAGGACATTGAGGAAATCTTTTAGGAATAAGTCTAATTCGGTCAAATCCCTGTTGACAACAATCAAATCACCTTTTAAGACATATCCTTGAGTCATTTTCGTCCCTATCCTAATCTTCTAAGACCCCGAGGTTTATAAAGATTATGCCATCATGTCCGGCGGCCAGTTAAATCTTCCAATGTGTAAAATCCCTTAGCAATCTCCTGCTGCAATTTCTTGCACAATTGTTCGCCAGAAAGTCCGATTGAAGCAGAAAAGTTATCGATAAATCAAGGCAAACAGTAGGGGAAATTAAGAATATAACATTACTGTTATTATAGCATAATTAGATCACATAAAATAGATCTACAATCTCTTCACTTCAATACTGATAGCTTCCTCATTCACCCTTATCTCCTTTGGGCAGACAAGGAACTCGTAATTGTTCTTCTTGCAGTACTCGATTATCGCCTCTCTCTGCCTTGCGTCGCCAAATCCAGCAACAACATTGAGGCCTCTCTTCTCCCTGTGGAAGATTGGCACGTTCATCTTCTCCAGGTCTGCCTTGACCTTCTCTGCACTCTCGATAAGTTTGCCGAGCCTCTCCTTGGCTTTCTCGAGCTTTGCGAAAAGCCTGCCATAGTCAGGCCTGAATTTCAGGAGCGAGTATATCTCTTTTGTCTTTTCAAAATAATCAGAATCATTTGCAGAGATGAAGCCTCCCTCCATGAAGTCGACAGTCTTCCATTTGCCGAAAGAGCCGACAATTATGTCAGAATAATTCCCGTTGCACAGTGTTGAATCGCCCAATGCGCCTGTAGCATCCTCGACAAGAAAGCACTTGTTCCTCCTGCATATCTCAGAGATCTCCTTCAATGGCTGCTCTGCGTAGTATCCTGCGAAACTAGTGATTAAAAGAGCAGCCCCTTTCTTTGCATTGGCCTCAAGGTCCTTAAGATCAATGATGCCTCTGTCTGTCTTTATCTCCTGCACACTGAAGCCGAAGATCTTCGGGTAGGTCTTGAAGGATATCCAGCCGCCCTGGTCAGGCACAAGGATGAATGGCTTTGAATTCACTTTCTTCAGGATGTATATGGCTGCGAATATGGCTGCATTCCCGCAGTTCACAAGCTTCACATTGGCGTGCCTTGTGTATTCTTTTAGTTTATTCACCACCCGCTCCATATATGCGCAGAAATCCTGATGGTTTATAAAGTTTGTTCAGGACATGGTCTGCAGAATAGAAATATTTATATACTAATAGGTGAACAATTGTTCACATAAAGGTGAACATATGTGGATAAACAAGTCAACAGCCAGAGTATTGCAGGTGTTTGCTGGGCATATAACTGAATCTTTTACACTTAGGGAGGCAGCCAGAAGGCTAAAAATGCATGTGTCTCTTGCCCATAGGGCAATCAGGCCATTGATAGAAAAGAAGATTGTTCTGCAGGATAAACGCAAAAATCTTAGTTTAAATTATAAAATCCACCATGAAACCCTTGCATTCGTTGAGTACCTCAAAAGAGATGAATTGCTGAATAAAGGAAAATATAAGGACATCAAGTTATTTGCAGAAGAGGTCATCAATAAGATCAAAGAAGATAATTTTGTTCTGCTTGTGTTTGGCTCTGCAGTGGACTCAGGCAAACCCCGAGATATTGATATTCTTTTAATCGTTGATGATATAAGCAAAGTGGAGTTTCATGAGAGATTCCTTCATAACATCGCATCAAACTACGACTTGCCTTTTGAAGAGAGAGTCATAAGTTTTGAGAGTGTTTATGAGATGCTTGCCAAACGTGATGAGATAAATGTGATGAATAGTATCCTGGACAAACACATAATCTTATATGGAGCAGAATTATTCTATAGACTAATCCAAAGGGGGCGGTCCTGAATGCTGGAAGATAAAAAACTCAAAGAAGCGAAAAATAGAGTAAAACAATATTTGGATGAGGGGATTGTCAAGACCAAAGGAAAACCAGAGCATACGGACTTTTTCCTTAGAAACGCTGATGATTCCATTGATTCGGCAAAAGCATTATTTG
>DATDWE010000081.1:0-11134 GCA_035289765.1 Candidatus Nanoarchaeia archaeon | reverse complement strand
AAGTTTGAGCTGGAAACTTTTGATGGAGCTCCGATAGACACTTATTATATCAGATATAATCCGCTAAACATATGATGGAGGAATAAGAATGAGATCAAAAAAAGGAATTGAGCTCTCAATGAATGTGATAATAATAGCTGTAATGGCGCTTATAGTGCTTGTTGTTGTGCTCCTCATAATGACCGGCCAGCTTGGAAAGACAAGGATAAGCCTGAATAAGACATCAGCGACATACTCAGGAGAGCAGTGCGAGATTCCAGGAACATCAAGGACATGCAGACCAATCACAAAATGCCAGGAGACAGGCGGAATAAGCTATGGCAAGCTGAACTGTATTGGGATTGAGGTAACGTGCTGTTCAGAATGAAACGCAACAAGAGAGCAGCAAGCTGGGTTCTGGGATTACTTATGGCAGCAATAGTCCTTCTAGTGGGCGCTTTTATATACCTTGCAGTCTTTGCTCCTGGAATTGAGAGGGGCGCAAAGGCAGCATCTGCGTGCAAGAGCAAATGCTCCAATGAGATCATAGAAATATATGACGACAAGACAAAACAGTTCACGGGCTATGAGGACCTGAGAACATGCTCTGATGTGAACAGGCGCCTTAAAGAGGAGGTTTATGTAAGAGATACATACGGCCAGTGCGAAGGCGGGAAGGAGTGCTGCGTTGGTTTCAGAAGCTGATTCTTGTTTCAAAAGCTTTATAAATGTCTTTTAATATGTTCTGGATATGTTTTGGCCGCAAACCAGGAAAGCGCAGATGAGCAAGATAGTGTGGTGGCTTATAGCGCTGCTCTTGGCTGTTTTTTTGATTTATGCGCTCTACAGGGCAAAGAAGTTTTTGGTGTGAGATGATGGCAAAAAAAGGGATGACGATGTTCTTGGTCTATGTAATCATTGCTCTGGCATCTTTTGCTTTGATTGTTTCATTGATTGGAATGACCATGAGAGGCTGCGAGAGGACATACAACCTAAGGGCATGCCATGACGAACTTCTTGCAGAGGATGTGATATTCAAGAAGATTGGCGAGACGATTCCAGGGGCAGAGGCAAAGAAGCCATGGCCCAATGCCTGCAAGACACAGGGCCCTACAACAATAAAGGGTAATAACGAGAACCAGATAATGAGGACAATAGCAGAAGACATGACTCAGTGCTTCTGGGCCCTTGGAGAGAGCGGAAAGGCATTTGACCCGTTTGAAGAGAATTGGTTAATAAGAGATGAAAAATGCCATACATGCAAAATCATAAAGATAGAGGGCACTGACAAAGAGATAAACAAGGATGATTTCAACCAGTGGTTATTGATAAACAATATAGAAGGTGACATCAACAAGCCAACCTACTGGAATTACCTCAGAACGCCTCCAGGAAAGACGGCCTCACCCCTGTCTATAGGCGATCTGCCGATAGTAATTGACAATATGAAACCAGGAGTGTATTATGCCCTAGTGTATCAGGACTTTGTATCAAGCGCGATACTAGGTATTCCAAAAGACCATCAGACAGACTCAGTGTTCCTTGTGGACCTGAACAAAGCTGAAAAATGCAATTTCAGCTAGAGGTGAAATATGAAAGTAATAAAAAACAAGAGAGGAGACATGGGCTTCATAATGAAGCTTATAATTGGCCTGATTTTCCTTGCTGTAGTTTTAGGGATAACATACATGTTATGGAAGGGAGGGTCAACAAGGGTTGCCCTATTCTTCAAATCGTGCAGTCCTAACATCGGTGCTTGAGAATGAATAAAAAAATGCATAAAAAGAGCCAGGGATGGGAAACATTCATAAAATGGGGACTTATAATATTCGGAACCTTTATCATAATAGCATTTCTTTTCTATAACTCAATACCTGGCGTTGTCACAATAATGGAGAAGTTCGGGCTGATAGATAAAGAAAAGATTATAGAGCGGCAAGGGCCCCCAAAGCTGGAAAATGTAATTCCTAAAACACCTGAAGAGAAAGCTGCTGTCCAGGCCTTTGAGGCAATGGCTAAAAGCATAGAGGATTGCAAGGCAAAAAGCAGTAATAACTGCACCTGTGACCTTAATGTTCCTATGTTCAGCAATGTGGAGAAAGCTGAACAAAGGTTTACAATGCAGTTCTTTTCATCTTCTGACAAAAAGTCATTTATTTCCTATGTCTTCCAAGATTCTTTGCCATTCTGTACTGCTTTGCCAGATAAATCGGTTTTTGCAAACCATAAATTTGAGAATATAGAATTATGCACATCAAGAGATTTCCTTGATGAAGGATGGGACGTTGGTTTTGTTGCAGAGGGTATCTTCAACATTGCAAGAGACAGTGGCTGGAAACTTTATTTGTACGAAATACCTCATTGTACTTTTCCAAAACAATATCCTGTGCTTGGGACAAAGGCTTATTTTGATGCAGAGGAGACAGCAAACACTAAATTCAAGCTTTACAAGCTGGACAAGAACCATGTCTGCTTCATAATAGGAAGGGACGGCAATGATTATGGCTTTGGCTCAGGATATGGTGATGGCAGCCTAAATAAATACAGGCAGAAGATTGATAGTTTAAGCTCATGCTGAGGTGATAATATGATAAAAAAGAAAGGGGACGTTGATCCTGCAAAGGTTGTTGTTGGGCTGCTGGTGCTTCTTATTGCAGCTGCCATAATCGGATATATCTATTACACGTCTGGTGAGAGGTCATTAAAGGTTGTCAAGGGCCAGATTGACCTGTTAGGCGATGATGACAATGACAGGGTCATCAACAGGGATGACGAGTGCTGTCCTGCTGCGTGCGATCCTGCTGGCCTTCCGGTTGGAGAGTGCCCTGGCAATTGGTGCGGCTGCACTGAGCTACAGGGATACACTGACTGCGCAGCTACGAAATGCAATTTTGATTATGACCATGACAATGTCCTGAATGAGAAGGACCAGTGCTGCGCTCCTCAGTGCGCTCCTGACATTGCAGAGGAAGTGAATCTTGTTGACTGCCAGAAGGATCCTGTCGGCCCAAGATGTGGCTGTGCGCAGAACCAGGTGACAACAAGATGTGACGCTGATGTGAATGTTGTATGCAGCCAACCTGCTGCCCTGATAAGCTGAGAATCAGAGACTGAAAATGAGTATCTCAAAGAAAGCAAGCTTAATGATGTTAGCAACCATAATAGGCCTTGTGCTTGTTATCATGACATTCTTTCCTGTTGGTCAGGCAATTGCCAAAGGCCTTGGGATAATAACTGCAAGGGGAACAGAACTCTCTTATCAGGAGCTTACTGACTTCATAAGAGAGGTTGGAGGAGGCAAGCCTAACTCAAGGCCTGCTCCGATCTTATTGACAATGGATGATGACTCTGCAATAATGGGCTTCTCATCAGGAAGCCAGGGCCTTAAGATATCCCGGGGAGGACAATATGTGGATGTAAGGATGGACTTTAGTTTTGCAAGGCCGGCCCAATGCAGCACAGGCGCTTGTGTCTGTGTCTGCAAGGATTTTGAGCATGAAAGCGTGTTTGGCTCAGAGGGATATTACTGCAAGACTCCAAAAATTGGGGAGCCAGAAGACAAATATCTCAAATGCTCAAAAGATCTTGGAACAGATATAATAAGCTCAATATCAAAGGAGCTTTTTGCCGGAGACAATGAGAATGCTGATTATGGGGTAGAGGGCGGATTCTTTATGGGAAGGCTCTCTTGGGCAAATGATCTTTTAAAAAGCGATGTCTTTAACATGCCAGGCAGGTTCCAGATCTGGGTTGAGAGAGGTTCAGGAAACTTTGTTGCTGTCTGCCTCCATTCAAATGGGTGCATTGATGCACAGAAGGACCAGGAGCAGGTAAACGTCAACAAGGCATTTATATTGTACAATGAGGCATGGAATGCAGATGCAAAAACAAAAGAGGGGTCTGAGACAACAAAGCAAAGGTATGAGACAATAATAGCAGATCAGGCTCTTGTTGATGGGCTTAGAAAAAAAGATCCAGACCTTCTTGAGCAGCTTTATCTGAGAGGAGGGATGTCATATTATCACCTGTTTGTCAAGTTCAATGAAGGTTCTGCACAGCAGGCTGTTGAAGCAATGAAGAGAGCAATGGAACAGGTAAAGGAAGAAAGGTACAAGGAAACACTTGAGAAGAACATGATGAACATAAAATGCGAGTATATTGATAAGAAGTGCGAGTGCTATGAGTCATGGGCCAATAACAGGGAATTGTACAAGGAATGGTGCCAGGAAAGTCCGCAGAAATGCTATCAGACAGAAGGAGATACGTCATTTGCGTGCAGGAGCTGCAGTGAAGTGAAGAGCTGCGGAGACTATTACTGGGAAAGCAGATATTGGGGAGAGCAAGTTTGCAATGAAGATCCTTGCAAGATAGGTGGGTGCAAATGGGAGCTTGAAGAGGGATTGATGACCCAAAAAGCAGCGTGCGTTCCTTTGACTTCATAGCTGCTTCATAGCCAAAAACATTTATATATGGATTCTATTTAAAAGAGCTTATGAGGCTTGAAAAGAGGGGTTTCATAATATACACAATCATAAAGATTGTTGTGGGCGTAAGCTTTGCTCTTCTTCTGATGTGGTATGCTTATGAGAAAGGCACTGGAGTTGACTTTGAAAGGACTTATCTTGCAAAGGACATTGCACTCACAATAGACGCCCTTTATGGGGTTCCTGGCAATGCTGTTGTTGATTATGACAACAGGTATATGGAGCAGTTCAATCCAAGATATGATATACATGTTGCAGGAAGCATTGTGGAAGTTTACTCCCATACTGCTCCTGACCTTGTCTCTACTTACCCATATGGAGAGGTTGCGGCATATCCAATAAATATACTTCTTGAGAGGCCTTCATACCTTGCATTTGTCCTTCAGAATGGCAGGATTGGCATAAGCCAGACAGCTACTGCTGCACAGCTGACAGGCTGCCCTGAGGCTGACACAAAGGCAGACATAAAGGCAATGACACTTTTGTTTGAGCCAGGGCAGTATGAAGGAGAGAAGGGCAATGTGAAGGATGATCTTGAGGAGCACAAGCTTACAAGGCAGATAGCAAACACAATAGAGATATTATGCACAGTAAAGGGTTACACATGCAAATTCATCCAGCAGCAGGACCTTGGCACAAAGACAAGCGAGATAAAGGACACAAAAAAAGATGTGTTCATAAGCATTCATATAGGCTCTGCAGACCAGAGCAAGAATCCTGCGATAATCACTGCGCCCCTAGCTGATGTCAAGTCGTCAAAGCTTACGTGCCTTATGTCAAACAGGTTCAGGAAGGATTTTGATCCAGTTGAGACGCAGATAGCAGATGTGAGCAAGGCAGGAGAGAATGATGACATCAAAGTCCTGCAGGCAGCCATGCCTGCGCCCTCTGTGAGGGTGGAGATAGCAAACATCAACAGAGCAGATTTCCTGAAAGACCCTAATAATCTTGCAGATATAGCATCAGGAATAATTGAGAGCATTGAGGAATATTACAAATGAGGAAAAGATATGAGAAAGCTGTTTAAGTCAAAGAGAGCACAGGATGAGGGAGGCGAGGGAGGAGATGAAGGAGAAGGCCTTGTAATGACGCATGAATGGTCTTTAGTGGTCATTCTTTCAATAGTGATTCCCCTTATTGCCATGGTTTTTGCGATGTTTGTCACAGGCTACCAGTTCCAGGAGAACTCCTTTCTTGGAGACTCTGAGAATACAGTGATAAGAAGCAGGTTCTTTGATTCGCCCCAATGCTTTGCATACTCAGATGAAACAACAGGAAGAGTCTACCCAGGGATAATTGATACTGCAAAATTCAGCCAGAAAAGGATGGATGCTTGCTATGATGTGCCTGAAAACTACATCTCAGGATGCTTCAGGATTGAGCTTAAGAACATTGACACAAGCCAGTCAATAGGGACTGTAGAGTCAAAGAATTTCGGTAGGTGCCTTGTGAGCGGTTCTGTGAAAAAAGAGCCATATAATGTGCTTATAAAATCCGGAAATGATCTTAATGCTGGAGTAATGCTTGTTGAGTCAAACACAAAATGAAAGGAACTATAAAAATAGGGAAGAAAGCAGCCTGGCTGCCTCCATTGAAGGAGGCGCTTGTGATAATAATCGCAGTGATAATTATTTCTCTAATCTTTGCCTTGCTGTTGTTTGGAGGAAGATCAGATGACATTAAAGAGATAGAGGAAACAGGACAGGCATTAAGGGACCAGAAGACCCTCAACAGCCTGCTTAGGGCCCCTATAAGGACCTCAATACCTATAATCAAGGAGAAGGGGTTTGGGATTGAAATCGCTTATGCTGATCTTATACTATTGCTCTCTGTTGAGCAGGACAATGACCTAAAAGACAAATATAAGGAGCTTCTTGAGGCAAGGGCAGAATTCATACTTGACAATGCCTATGGAGATGGCAATTGGGAGCTGAAAATCAACATCCCAAACAATTTCCTTGAATTCGGAGGCGCCGGAGGAGAGAGCACAGAAGCAATCATACCGTCTTATGACGGACAGCTGATAAGAATATATCTGATAACAGAACAATGATACCAAAAAAGAGAAACAAGAAATCGCAGAGCCTGGACTTCTTTATAGTTGGCGGCCTTGTGATGGCTTTCATAACATTCATATGGTTCGTTGCAATAAACACACCAGACACCCAGCAGGAGTACATAGGCCAGAACCAGCTTGCAATCCTTAAGACATCTGCAAAGGCAGAGAAGGCCTTGCTGTACATTGACCAGGCTGCGAAGATAGCAGTTGTGAATACGCTGTTTCGCATTGCTGACATGGGCGGAGCATTTTCACTTGATGAAGATTCTGCTGAATGCGGAATATATTACAACTATTATTTCTGGCAGTCAATAACAGACGGCACTATGATAAAATGCTATCCAGAAGATTTTGAAATGCTTGCAGAAGATTTCATGAAATCAGACCTAGACTCGCTCATAAGCGCTTATACTGGAGATGAGCTGGCAGAGTTTGAACCTAATTATGACATCATAATAAAAGAGAGCTCTATAAAGGGGATTGCAATCAATCCATTGTTCTTGAATATTGTTGTTGAGAAAAAGAAAGAAGCTGAAGAAGAGGTCCCGGAAAAACCTATTGCTCCAGCAGTAGGGCAATTAAGGATAGTCATTGACCCTGGCCATGGAGCAGCAGACTCAGGAACAACAGGAGGAGGCTATCCATATCAAAAACCTTATGCTGAGAATAAGGAGGATATAAAGAATAAATTCAGTGCAGAAGCAAACAAGAACATGTACATCTCAGATGTGCTTGCAGAGAAGTTAAGGGCATTTGGCCATGATGTGAAGCTTACAAGATATGGTGATGAGTTCTATTGCGAAGCATGCAAGACAGGAAGGGAGGCAAGAACAAGGTATGCAGCTTCGCAGAATGCTGACATTTTCATAAGCATACACAATAATGCAGCTGGAAGCGGAGCTAGTATGAAAAGCAAGAGGCTGATCCTACTTCCTCTCAGCTCCACTTGCGAGAGTGCTGGTACTACAGAGCTATGCGCAGAATCAAAGAAGCTTGCAGGCTCAATACATGATAGTTTGAAGGAAACCACTGGAGCAGATTATAGGGTAAGGGAGCAGGGATACAGGGGAAGCATTACTCCGCTTGGTGTTTTTGACCAGGGGGCTCTTAGTGCAGCCAAGAAGAGCAGTACTAAGGTGGTTCTTATGGAGATGGCTGCAATCAATGATCCTGATCTTAATGATCCTGAAAAAGTTGAAGTGATGGTGGACAGCATCATAAAAGGCATATTTGATTATGCAGGAACTGTGCCGTCTGCTGCTGGCGGATCAAAGCCAGGAGAAAGCCTAATATGCAATTATTGCAATGATGGCAAAGAGAATGTGAAGGCAATCTTTGGAGAAGAGGCTTATGATGAATGCAAGGGCAATGGGAAGACATGCTGCCAGCAAAAATGTCCTACTGATTCTGTAGTTATAGCCAATCTTCCAGTCTATAAGAATCAGGGAAGGGATTATGCGAGCCTGGGGACCTGCAGTGAAGGCTCGAGAACAGTTGCAAAAGCAGGATGCGGACCTGTAGCCGCCCATATGGCATTTGCAGAGGCCGGCAAAGACATTAGTGTTGAATCCATGTTCTGCGCAGGAGGGGAGAATGAGATGTACACCCCAGGAGACGGCACATTAGTGGAAGAGTTATATCAAACTGTAAAAAAGCATCTGCCTGATTCAAAGCTATATGAAAGGCTTGACTTTGACAGGATAGCCAGCGAGATAAAACAAGGCCATCCTGTTCTGCTGGACATAAAGCAGCAGGACCTAGGGGTAAGGGAGCCTGAAGAATGGCAGAACTGGAGAGGCAGGCAGACAAGCATCAATGAAAGGTGTTATGAGACAAAAGGGCATTGGGTTAATGTTATTGGGGTGTCAGAAAACCATATAATAGTCAATGACCCTGCAACAGGAACTGCATGCAGCTATGACAAGTCTCTTGGTGAAAGGCAGGTATGGTCTAAGGAGTTTGTGAATGATGTTGGATATTATGGTGTTGCATTGGTTCCTGAGATTCCTGAAGGATTGCAGGTTCCAACACCAATCGATGCAGCAGCGCCTGCATTACAAGCTACCGAAGGTCTCAGGCTTGTAAAAACAGAGTTCAAAGGAAAGGAGATGTACAAGATAGAGGTTGATCCGGCTGCTTTTGATGTTGAGATCAGGGATACAACAGGAGGCACTGAAACAAATCCTGAAAGAAAGGTTCTTGCTGAGCTGTTGGGAAGGGAGGATGTTGCTGGTATAAATGGTGGATTTTGGTTATCAACAGGGCAATCCTCTTCAAACCTTGTGATAAACAAGCATCTTGTTTCAGCAAGAACAGAGCCTTGGTTCACTGCGTGCTTTGTCGTCAAAGAAGAAAGCGGTGTGAGGAAATATGGAATCATTGATGAAGATGATTTTGAAGCAGAGGATTATATATTTGCATTGTGCTCTCCCTGGTTAGTAAAGGGTCACCAGTTCAATTTCCCTTGCGATCTTGCTGTTAAGCAGACTGACAGAGATACATATTGCACTACAGAGAATCGTCAGAGATCTGTTTTAGCCATTAAGGACAATGGCCAGATAGACCTCATAGCTGTGAGAAATGCCATTGTTCCAGAATTAGGAAGAGCGCTTGCCAGCGAATACAAGGAAGCCATTATGCTTGATGCTGGAGGTTCCACTTCCCTGGAATATCATTACAAAAATGAAGATGTGTCTATTGGAATGGAGACTGGGGGCAAACAAAGAGAGATTGGTAATGCAATAGCAGTAAAACCAAGAGGAATTGCCCCTGCTTTGCCAAGAAGCGAGGACTGCAGGATAATCCAACAGGGAGAAGATATGCCTTTGCAGACATCGCAGCCATGCCTCTCTGTTGAGCTCATAAGGGAGATATTGGAAGACGCGAAATCCCCTGTTGCTGACAAGGCAAAGGTATTCTATGATTTGGGTGTGAAATACAAGATTGACCCCGCTATTGCTCTTGCATTCTTCAGGAAAGAATCAAATTTCGGTAAATTAGGCACGTGCAATGACCCTTCTGAATCAAAAAACCCTGGAAACATAAGATATTACGAACCTTACCCCTGGAGATGCACTTATGAGAATGCATATTACAGCCCAATGGCGCAGCAGAGGGGATGCTCTCTCAGTGAAGAGAACCTGAAAGACAGGCCATACTGCAAGTATGATTCCTGGGAAGAAGGAATTGAAGCGTGGTATGTGACCATGACAAAAACGCCTTATATCGCTGATGGAAGGACTACAGTTGATTCTGTTTTCCCAAAATATGCTCCATCAAGAAGCTATCCAACAGATGTTAGAAAATGGGTCAATGAATGGAGAAAAATCCAGCAGGAAAGAGGAGGTGTTCCTGTCAGCGATATTCCTTCAGAGAATGTTTTAGCATCAAATAAGGCAATACTGAACCAGGCATTGCTGATGGAGAATCTTGCGTATAACTGGGCAGGAAGATATGGCTATTCGTTTGGTCCTGACGATCAAAAGATGGGTTATGGTCTTGATGGTGCTGGACTGCTGTATTCAGTAGGAAGGCAGCTTGGGATCATATCAAAAAGCACAGAGGACAAGGTCACTTTCCAGTCATGCAAGGATATTGTTGAGAAATTGCCTGGACAGAAATTTTCTGACAAAGAGATTAGGGACAGCAATTTTGAGGTGTTGATGCCTGGAGACTTAGTATGTGCTAGGAATTACGGCCATTTAGGCATATTTTTTGGAGAAAAGGACGGCAAGCCAATGCTGTTGAATGCAAAAGGAGTAAGAGATCTGGACAGCGGGTGCAGTGACAACTGCTGCAAGCCAGAATCAGATAACAAAGTAACCCTGACCCCCATAGAAGACTACCTCAATGAGGGGGAATATGCTGCTTTAAGGATAGAGCCTTCTCTTGTTGAAAACAAGCCATATGCAAGCGACATACCTCCGGAAACTCCGACAAACTTTGTATGTGAAGGGGAGCACTCGGTTCCTAATTACAGGCGCTTTGGAGGCACAACTACTCAAAAAGAAAAGACTGAAGATGGGAAGGTCAGCACATACATAGTAAGAACCATAGGAAAATACTCAGTCAACCCCTCATTCTCAGTTGACATTCCTTTCGGCCTGGGTGATTATGATCTTATCAAGCAGCAGGTCCAGGGATACGGCCAGAACAAAGGCATTCTTGACCTTGTCGCAGAGTGCGAAAGGCTCGGCACTGAGATAGAATCCTGCGTTGCAGGTGCTGTGGAAGAAGTCAATAAGAGGGTAGAGATGCAGAACAGTAAGCTGGAGATGTTCAATGGCCCATGCGATCCAGAAGAGAACCTGTGGAGCGACTTTGTAGAGGACTTCGGAGACTGCCTGGACAATACAGAGGACAACTGCTACTGTGAGATAACTGTTGATGGTGCTGCGCAGTCAGACTTCAAGGACAAGGTAAACATCAAGGCAGACAAGGATGGCGGCACAAAGATATCCCTTGAAGGAAAAGAGGGCTCGCTTATTTATGAATTTGACAATGAGATAGGAGAAAGCAGCAAGTTCGCAATTGAGGATGGAAAGGGAAAATTCTATTTGAGAAAAGAAGGAAAAAGCAGTTACCTTGAAGAGAATGTCCCAAAGACCAGGGC
>DATDWE010000080.1:0-10164 GCA_035289765.1 Candidatus Nanoarchaeia archaeon | reverse complement strand
AGCTCGTGCTTTGCCAGCGCAGTTGCGCAGCTCGCGCACCAGTGCATTGTCTTCTTTCCCTCATAGAGCCTCTTGTTCTCATGCGCCTTCTTTATCAGCCACCATTCTCCCTCTATGAATTCGTCCTTTATTGACTGATAGGCATTGTCAAAATCCATCCACACGCCGAGCCTCATGAAATCCCGGTTCATCATCTGCATGTTCTCAACAGAGAGCTTCCTGCACTCCTCGACAAATTTCCCTACTCCGAGCTTCACGATCTCGTCCTTGTTCTTTATGCCAAGCTTCTTCTCAGTGGCATGCTCTGTAGGAAGGCCGTGCATGTCATAGCCTGCCCTGTCCCAGACATCAATACCTGACATCCTTTTGTATCTAAGAAAGCAGTCCTTCAGCGCCTTGTTCCATGCTGTTCCGATGTGGACCTTGCCGGAGGTATAAGGCGGACCATCAAGGAAATAGAATGTCTTCTTGCCTGAATTCCTCTTCTTTGCCTTGCTGTAAATATCATTCTTTTCCCAGAAATCAAGCACTGATTCTTCTACTTCTTTAAAATTGTAAGGACCAGGACTGGCCTTGCTCTTCTCATTGGCTGCCATATATGGCTGAAAATGAGGCATGTTTAAAAAGGTTTTTGTGGTCGTGGGGCTCTGTCCTAAGAGTCTAGCAATCCAAAAAAATAGATTGTGGCATGCCAACCTAGCATAAACCTCTGTGCGGATTGTCCGTACAGTTTTAGAGCTTACGCTACTTCCATACTTACTTTTTTACCGCTGCCTGTTATGATATAAAAACTTACCAGCAAGAAGGACTAATACCTAGTTTTTTGGCAAAATAGCGGTTAATGAACGTTTTTGAACAATATAAGGGCCAAAAAGAGCCATTTCATGCATAAAAAGCAATAGTTCCACAGATAAATAATAATTATTCTGACCTTACCATTAATCAGAGATACTGAGGTAGGTAAAAAAGAACAGGGGATTTACACCACTATTTAGTAGATAAATAATAGAAAGATTTAAATATCATCAGGGCATAAAAATAGAATATATACCTATAAAATGAACAAACCCCAACAGAACAGCATTATGGAATTTGAGATGGAGAGCGGCCTGCTTAATATTCTGCGGGACAGGCTTCCTTCAAAGATAATCGCAATCTATCCTGAGAGCATAACAAACCCCAAGAATGATCCCCTGTATGTTGTTGACTGCAGATGGTTCTCAGATATTATGGGGGGGCTTTTTGATAAATATATGAAACTCTCTCCTGAAGAAGCAAGGAAAGAGGCAGATGCTGTCTATGGCGCAGGAAAAATAGAGGGATGGAAGCAGACAGAAAAGAATTGCATGCTGCTTGCATATAATTTGACCATGAGGGAACTTAGGAGGGATACAGAATCTTTATTTGGAAGATTCAAGCTTATTGCTGGTATCAACAATGCAGTATCAGGAGGACATGATATAGGAGGCATTAAGAATTTGGTATCGAGCATAAACCATCGTCTTGGTCTTGTAGGAAGGAGAGAACTTGCTTCAGAAGAGATTGTCGAGCTTTCGCTCCTCGATGAGATAACTCCCCAGGAAGCATCTAATGCTCGCGACTCTAAAGCGGAATATCTTTCAGATGATGCTGTACTTTTAGTGCTTGACGACGAGATAAAGCAGCTTTATTCCATGATGGGCACAAACGGCGAACTAGCCACAATAGAGCGATTCAAAAAAGATATGCCTTACCTTGAGGGCATCCTGGAGGGTGCAGAGGACTTTGCAGCCATAAGGGTAGAGAACAGGGAAAAGATATTATCAGAAGCAGGGGAAAAGTTCAGAAGCTTCAGGCTTGAGGACTATACTGTGAATGCGCTGCTCATAAGGCTCCAGAAAGGCCTGGCAAATGATATAGGATCCGTCCTAACAAGGAAAGAGGCAGAGAAGCTTGGCGAAAGCATAACAACACTTAAAGGATATTATAATAGATACACCAAGAGATTCAGCACATCCAGGCAGCTTGATGATATCAGGGAAGGGCTTCATTCTAGCCTTGGGAGGTATTCTTTTGCGGTCCTTAAGTCAGAGTTTGACAACCCATTGTTCATACTTGATCTTGCGAACATAAGAAACCTTGCGCCGGATGAGCTTATATCAATAAGGGCGCAGATAAAGACATTGAATGACATCTATGAACGCAACAGGAAAGAATTTTACACCAGCTACCTGAAGAGCCAGCAGGTATCAGGGTCTGTGAATGAGAGGATACAGGCGCTGATGGTTTTGCCTGGCATGCACGACAGCGGGATTTCGATTGAGGATTATGAGGATGCGGCAAGGGGGGATGTGCAGTCCATACTTCCTGATCTGAGGGACCTGATATCAGACCCTCAGCTGAGGATAGAACTGTATCATATTGATCCTGCTCTTAAGGAGATGATAGAAAATGGGCTTTTCAATAATGCTTCTTATCCCAATCTGCAGAAAGGGGACAGAATGCTGCTTGATGCGCAGGATGAAATGAAAAGATCATATAAAATGGCAGAGCAATCATCAGTCCTGCTCAGCAATGGTTCTGACTCAACAAGGGGCAAAAGCCTGAAAGAATCCTCCGGCAGGGTTATGGAAAAGGCAAAAACAATGAAGGAAGATGCAGAATCAATGATAAAGGGGTCTTTGACTGATATAATCCTTCTCAGCATACTGAAGAAAAGCAAGCCTCTGCAGGAGCATTTCCAGGCATATTTCGCATCAGTTGCAGACGAGCTTTCAACTGCTGTGACAGAAGGCACTGCGGGAAAGACGCCTGCAGAGATATTCAGGGACAGCCTATTCAGGGAAGCAGAATCATACAAGGACACGCCATCTGTAAAGAGATTCCCTGCATTGATGGCAACATACAAAGCGCTCAGATGCCTGCTCTATCCTGATCTTGGAAATTCCATACTCCACAACCTGGAAAGAAGGATAACCGGCTTCACGGGGATAAATCCTGATTCAGTGGTGTATGATGCAGAAAGGGAGTTCTTCAGAAAATTTCAGGACCGTGACAATAAGCTTTACGAATCAAGGATGGGGAAGATCAATTTCAGCTTAGCAAAGCAGATAATGAATATGATGAACACCATCTACACTGAAATACAGGGCAGGGTAAAGATAATCACAAATCAGGAAGAAAAGCCCCTTGATGAATATCTCCTTGGGATAAAGGACAAAGATGCAAGGATAATTGCAGAGAGAAGCATAAGGCGTTACTTCGAACTCGCAATACAGAGATACCTCCAGAGCGACGAGGCAATGGCTTATGGGATTGACGGCTTTTTCAAAGGCGTGAGCGACAAGTTCGGCTATCTCATAAGGGCATCCTATGATGCAAGAGGCATTCTTTCAGAGTCAAGAGAGGAAGAGAGAAAGAAACTGATGGCTGCTTCCTATAAGAAATCAGCAGGCAAGATAGGCGAACTGACAAGGCTTGGTAACGAAGGGCAGCAAAGGCTCCAGTTACTTGACAGGGTTTATATGGAAGTAAGGATTCTGAAGTAATTCTATAGTTTAATCTTCATTTGGGACAGAGCTACCACCACCATAATCTTTATAAATGGGCCCCTTTTCCTGCCATTAGGGTGTAATATGGCTGATATTAAGGTCTTTAACAAGTGGAGCATACAAGGCATTGTTGTAGAGGATGCTGGATTAAAGGATTATATAAGCCTGGAGCCCAGGGTAGTGCCAAGAAGCGGCGGAAAGAACTTTGGCGTCAGGTTCAACAAGTCAAAGACATTCATCATTGAGAGGTTCATGAACAAGATAATGGTCTCTGGCCACAAGGGCAAGAAGCACTTCAAGTCATCAGGCCGGATTACAGGAAAGGCCAATAAGGCATATAATATTGTTGAAGAGGCATTCAGGAAAGTGGAGCAGAGGACAAAGCAGAATCCCATTGCGGTCTTTGTCAAGGCTCTTGAGAATGCGGCTCCAAGAGAGGAGATTGTCACGATTGAGTATGGCGGAGCAAGATATCCAAAGGCAGTTGAGTGCGCTCCACAGAGAAGGATTGACATCGCACTTAGGGTGATGACGCAGGGAGCATATCATTCTTCATTCAACAAGAAGAAGGCAATAGTTGACGCCCTTGTTGATGAGATAATTGCAGCCTATAACTCAAGCCAGAACTCCAACGCAATCTTAAAGAAGCTTGAGCTTGAAAGGCAGGCTGACGCTTCCAGATAAACCGCAGGTTTAGCTGGAAGTAGAAAAATTTCTGGTTTTCTGTTCGGGCAGGTAAACGGATTTCTAAACACGGATAATCTCTAGTTTCCAACCATATTTAAGAATCTTAATTTTCTTCGAATTTTTAAGTTCTTCTTCAAATGCAGGCATAATCCCTTTGCAAACAAGTATTCCACCAACTTCTTTTTTGGTTTCTTTTTCTATATAATTCATGTATCTTCTCAATTGATTTATAGCATCTCTACCAATTTTGTTCAGTTTCAATTCAACAATTATCTTTTTTCTATTTTTATCTTCGAATATCATATCTATACGTCCAACAGGGGTATCATATTGTCTTTTGACTAATTTTAATGATTCTCCTAATATCTTTGAATTTGCCTCTAAAAAATTTTCTATATCCTTTTCAATTATTTCGGTTACTTCATCAGTAGAAAGAATAGTATCAGTAACAATACCCTTACTCTCATTCAGTTTAATCTCTTCTAATAATGTTTTAACATCATTTTCATTAAGTTCTCTCCATTGACGAGTTGCAGAACCTATACATTGAGTTTCTGTAAATCCTTCCTTAAATTGTATTGATAGAGAGAGTTTTCTAGCTAGATTTTGGTCAAACAATAGGCGTCTTTCTAATTTTCTAGATAAAATTGGATCTCCAAAAACAATTACATCTTCCCCCTTTCTCCGTTCACCCCGTGAATACTCTTTAATATGAGGATTTCTATATTTTGAGACAATGTTTCTATTTTTAACTGCTTCAGAAGTATTTAAAACCCTATCAATAACATAGTAAGCAGTGATATATTTTCTCCCATTTATGCGAGTATGAAAGAAAATATGATCTCCTTTTTTAAGATTATTTTTCATTTTTCTAGCTCTAGAGTCAACGTCACCATAGGTAAATTCTTCTAAAATGGGGTCTTCGTGGTCATAAATTGGAACATAGGGTATTAGTAAATTCATATCACACCATCTTTAGTTATTATTCTAAGTTTTATTAATTTTTCTGTTGCAGTTTTTCTAAAGCTCAGAATTCTCTAAGGAATTTTATTAGCTCGTTGCTCTCCTCAAACTCCATGAACTCCTGCGTTGTAAGCGCAGGAACATCCTTTTCTTTTGGCCTATTTCTGCTGAATATCACAAGATTGTCTGCGTCGAGCAGCCTTGACAGGGATGTGGTGTGCGGGTTTATCTTATTGCCGACCTCTGTTAGTATGATGTCCTCCTCTTTTCTTGCTATGACATTGAATGGAACCTTTCTTGTCTCTGACGCTTCAAAGCCAAGCTCTGAATATTTTCTTGTTATCGTCGTCTCTCTGCCGGCCGGCAAGGGCATGCCCTGCTGCGCAAAGATGTCAATCTTCTCAAAGACCGAATGGCCGAACATGTCATAAAGCTTTTCCGCTTTCTGGATTGTTATCTGGGATCCTTTCTCATAATTTGAGATCATCCTTCTTGAAACGCCTATCTTCTTTGAAAGGTCTGACAGCGAGAAACCGCTCTCTTCGATTACGCTCTTTAGCCTCTCGCCGGAGATATTGGCTGTAAGCCCTGCCTTTGAGCTTATTATGTACGGCAGCTTATTCTCTATTGAATTCCTGAATGTGTGAAAACTGAGAGTATACACTCCGTGCCTTGAGTAGACAACATTTTCCTCCAGCTCGCTGCCCGCCCTCTCAGCAACAATGAAAGAGGAGGCTTCAATGTAATTGCTGAGGTTCTTCATCTGCTCTGCATACTCATCAGAGATCGCATTGGCATCAGCAAGCACCTTGACAAGGAGTATCCTGCTTCCCTTTCTTGCAATCATGTCAAAGCAGCATCTTGTAAGGCTCTTTATTGTGAATCCTTTATTCAGAAGGAATATGCCCACTCTCTCAGCTAGTTTCTTATCGGCCATATAATGATGAAACATCAGCAGGAGTTTAAATATTTTTAGAAACCAGGAAAGATTTATATATAATAAAACCTATTTTTGGAATTATGATAATCACAATATCGGGAAAGTCGGGATCCGGCAAGAGCACTGTCGCCAGGATTGTCGCAAAGAAGCTTGGCCTGAAGCACTACTCCATCGGCGACCTTTGGAGGAAGATGGCTGCAGAGAGGAATATGACTATTCTTCAATTCAACAAGCTCAGTGAGAAAGACCCTGATGTGGATCTTGAGACAGACAAAAGGCAGCAGGAATTGGGGAAAAAAGAGGATAATTTTGTCATAGACGGCAGGATGAGCTTCCATTTCATCCCGAACTCAGTGAAGATATTCCTTGATGTTGATGACGGGGTTGGTGCAGACAGGATCTTCCAGCAGAAAAGAGGCGATGTGGAGAATTATCCGGACATAGAAGAGACAATGGAAAGGCTATGGAGGAGAGAGCAGTCAGAGCTCAAAAGATACAGGAAGCTGTACAAGACAGATTATACAAACACAAAGAATTTTGATGCTGTGATAGACACCACAAAGATACCTGCTGACAAGGTTGCTGATAGGGTTTTGCAGGCAGTGAATATGATAAAAGAGGCAAAAAGGAAACAAAACCTTTAAATACCTCCTGCAAATCCATATATGAATCCTTCTACATGTTTTCTGAGCTAGGGGGCAGTAGAAAGATTGACAAAAAGGCAATAATAATAAAGACAAAGATTAAGAAAGGATTAAGAAATAAAGACAGGGGAATAACTGGGGCAAGATGGCAATAAACAAGGGAGATTTCATAGAGATTGACTACACAGGAAGGCTTGAAGACAGCACTGTGTTCGACACAACAGAGGAGTCTGTTGCAAAGAAGGAGAAGATCCATAATCCTGATGCAAGATATGGCTCTGTAGTGATCTGCGTCGGACAAAACCATGTTGTCGCAGGGCTTGACAAAGGCATTGAAGGAAAAGACGCTGGCAAAGAATACAAGATTGAGGTCTCTCCTGAGGAAGGCTTTGGAAAGAAGGACGCCAAGCTCATCCAGATGATAGCCACGAACAAGTTCAGGAAAGAGAACATAAACCCGATGCCAGGACTGCAGGTGAATATTGACGGCATGCTTGGCATAATAAGGAATGTCAGCGGAGGAAGGACTCTTGTTGACTTCAACCACCCGCTTTCAGGGCAGAGATTGTTTTATGCTGTCAAAGTGAAAAGGGTTGTTGCTGATGAAAAAGAGAAAGTGAAGGCAATGATCGACATAAGGATTGGATTGAGGGACTTTGATGTCGAGCTGAAGGACGGGAAGGCGCTGATAACAACAGCAAAGGACCTTAAGATTCCGGCAGAGATCGCAAAAGGGCTCTCAGAAGAGATATCAAAGCTTGTGCCAGCTGTGAAAAGCATTGAATTCGCTGCAAGGAAGCAGGAAAAGGGCGATAAAAGCAATAGACCTGTCCAGAAAGGCTCTGAAGCCAGATAGGTGACAAAAGATTTATATATGAGTAGGGTATAATTTGGTGTTATAACTACTCTGAAACAATCACGATATTTTTGGGGCGAGGTGGAGATAAATGGAGTTTGGCAACACTGAATCTAATGAAGAAAGAAGAGAGGTAAGTATGCACGGAAACCCTATTGTTGAGGACGCAAAGGCCACAATGATTGATGCTGAGCTGGAAGAATATCTGAAGAAGCAGAGAGCAAGCATTAAGGTTGTAGGAACTGGAGGCGGCGGAAATAATACCATCAACAGGATAACAGAGGTAGGCGTGAAAGGTGCTGAGACAATCGCTGTCAATACAGATGCGCAGGACCTTCTTTACACTAATGCTGATAAGAAAGTGCTCATTGGAAGAGATACAACCAAAGGGCTTGGAGCAGGCTCTATCCCAAAGATCGGCGAGGAGGCAGCCAAGGAGAACGAGGCTGAGCTCAAGTCAGTGATAAAAGGATCTGACATGGTCTTCATAACCTGCGGTCTTGGGGGAGGAACTGGAACAGGTTCTGCTCCAGTGATTGCAGAGATAGCAAAGAAGCTTGGAGCATTGACTGTAGGAATAGTCACAATGCCTTTTGCGATGGAAGGCCAGAGGAGATACGAGAATGCAGTGATCGGGCTTGAGAAGCTTGAGAACATTGTTGACACGCTTATAGTTATACCAAACGACAAGCTGCTTGAGATAGCACCTGACCTGCCTTTGCATACAGCATTCAAGGTCGCTGATGAGATACTCACAAATGCTGTCAAGGGAGTTGCAGAGCTTGTCACAAGAGCTGGACTTATCAACCTTGACTTTGCAGACATAAGGACAGTGATGGGCAATGGAGGAGTCGCACTTATCGGAGTTGGAGAGTCAGACACAGAGAACAGGGCGATTGAGGCTGTTGAGAAGGCAATCAACAACCCACTGCTTGATGTCGATATAGGCGGAGCAACAGGAGCTCTCATCAATATAACAGGCGGACCTGACATGACGCTTGACGAGGCAAGGAAGGTCGTCGAGGTTGTCTCAGAGAAGCTTGATGAGGATGCAAGAGTCATATGGGGAGCCCAGATAACAGAAGACCTGAAGAACACAATAAGGGCCCTTTTGATAGTCACAGGCGTGAAGTCAACGCAGATATTCGGGCCTGAGAGAAAAGTCTCAACAAAAAGGAAAAAGGAGATAGAGAACGAGCTCGGCATAGAGTTCATCGACTAGGGAAAATGGAAGTTGCTTCTTGGATCTCAAAACTAAAGCTATTTGCGGCTGAATGCTCAAGGGTTCTCAAGGTCACAAAGAAACCTACGAGCTTTGAATTCAAGACAATCGTGAAGGTCTCTGCCCTTGGGATAGCCATGATAGGGCTGGTCGGATTCGTGCTCTTCATGCTGAAGGAATTATTGATCAAGTGATATTATGGAAGACAAGAAAACTGAAGAATTGGATGAAGAAGAAATGGCAGTGAAAGAAGAAGAAAGCCCTGTCCCAGAAGAGCTCTCAGAGGAGCCTTCAGAGGAGAAGGATGTTGAACCTCCTTTTGAGGAAGAGGAAACAAAGCCTTCAAAGAAAGAGAAGGAAGAGGATGCTGAAGAGACAGAAGAAGAAAGCGAGGAAGAGCCAAAGAAAGAGGAAAAAGCAGCAAAAAAAGAGGAAGTCCAGCAGGATGATAATCAACCTAAGATATTCGCGCTGAGAACAACCGCAAACAGGGAAGACCAGGTCATGGACTTCATCACCAGCAATATAGAGAAGAAAAAAGACCTGAAGGTCTATTCTGTGATAAGGCCGCATGGCATGAGAGGATACATATTTGTTGAGGCAGCCACAAGAAATGACGCAGAGCAGGCTGCATTGAACATACCTTATGCGCGCGGGATACTCCCGAAGCCTATTGATTATTCTGAGATGGAGCACATGCTTGAGCAGGTTAAGCATGAAGTTGACATAAGGAAGAATGATATTGCAGAGATCATAGCAGGGCCGTTCAAGAGAGAGCAGTGCAAGGTCACAAGGATTGACAAGACCAAGGAAGAGGTTGTTGTTGAGCTCCTTGAGGCAGCTGTCCCTATCCCAATAACAGTAAAGATGGATGCCATAAAGGTCATCAGAAGGGAAGGGGAAGAGGAGAAAATAGAGGATTAGACAGCACAGCTTTGCTTATGTCAGAACAGGCTAATACCATCAAAATCTTTATAAATAAGCTGTAAAACCGGTTCTAATATGCCTAAACAGACTGTAGAAGCATTAGTGAATGGGGGGCAGGCAACTGCAGCACCTCCGCTAGGACCTGCTTTAGGGCCTCTGGGAGTCAATATAGGCCAGGTAATATCAGATATAAACAAGAAGACAGCTGACTTCAAGGGCATGCAGGTTCCTGTAAAGATCATAGTAGATACTGATACAAAGAAATTTGACATAACAATAGGAACCCCTCCTGCCTCTGCTCTGATAAAGAAAGAGGCAAAGATTGAGAAGGGCTCTGGAAATCCCCTTGCTGACAAGATCGCTGACCTCAAGATAGAGCAGATAATCAAGATAGC
>DATDWE010000079.1:0-8460 GCA_035289765.1 Candidatus Nanoarchaeia archaeon | reverse complement strand
CTGATAACCAGAGACAAACATTTTCTAAGGCTAAAAGACATCTCAGAGCCCAAGACGCCTGAATATTTCCTCTCCTGATCCCTTATTTTTCTCATAGAATTCAAAAGTTCTTGCACGCTCATACTCCTCCTCTGTTGTCTTCCTCTTCGAAGCTCCCCTGATATGGGCGATCTTCTTCATTGCTTCCCTGATCTTAGTCTCATCTATCTGCTTCCTTAAAGCCGCCCTTATGAACTCTGTCCTGTTGTGGAAACCTGCCTGCTTTGCAGTCCTGTCAACCTCTTTCAATAGCTTATCATCCATCTTGAAGGTGACTAATTCTGTTGCCATATTAACAGTGTATATACACTTGTTTATAAGCTTTTCTGGTAAAAACCCGGAAGTATTGCGGAAGATAGAGCACATTTAAGAATACTTTCAGGAATATTCTCCTGAAAGGGTTATGGGAAGTCAATATCTGCTCTTGCTGACCTTTTTAAGGATTATCTTGTTGCCTGACTTCCTGAATGTTATGTCAAACTCGTCAAAGATGTCTCTCACACCAAGAATCACATCATCCTCTTCATCATTGGAAGGAACAAGCACAAGAACATTAGACAATGTTACTGATTGCCTCTCTGCTTTACCGACGAATGATATATTCACATTGCTCTCTATAACGTCTGTTGATTGTGTATATCCATAAAGTTTTGTCTTTTTTCCTGTCAGATCCAATCCCAGATATTTTGCAATTCCTCTTGGTATGACAGTGATGTCGCATCCTGAATCAATCAATGCAGTTACATCTACTGGTTTTCCATTATTTATCAAAGTAACCAGAATCCTGGGCCTGGATACAAAGGTTCCATCCTCTAATTTCTCTTTTTTGAATCTGTATATAAGAGCCATTATTATCTAAAGGACTGACAGCCTTGACCTTACCTTTGTCAGAAATGGCTTTTTATTGGGATACTTCAGGTTTACTTCCCTGAGTACCTTTTCTACATTGCTTCCGCTTGCTGCAACCCGCTTGTCAACAAGAGCAACCCATTTTCCAGCATATCGGCTCAGATCCTGTTTCAAGAACCAGTCATAAGTGCTTATTGATGCGTTCATTTTAAGATGTGTATCGCAAGGAGATTTATAAATCTTTTGTGGGAAAACCCGAAGGATTTCCGTCTAATACCCCCATAATGATTGGATTACTTTCCACCAAAGTCACAACTTTTATATATAATGATATATTAATCAGCATCAAAAGATGGTGGATGCAGAAAAACTTCAACTGATGGCCGACAAGCTCAGGATACATTCCATAAGATCCACAACAGCAGCAGGCTCAGGCCATCCTACATCATGCATGTCATGCGCAGAGATAATGAGCGCATTGTTCTTCTCAGAGATGAAGGAATCAGATGAATTCATACTGTCAAAAGGCCATGCTGCGCCGATACTTTGGGCAGCGTACGCAGAGGCGGGAATAATCCCAAGAAAAGAGCTCCTCAACCTGAGGAAGATAGACAGCGTCCTTGAAGGACACCCTACAAGCAGGATGAAGATGGTCAAGGTCGCAACAGGAAGCCTTGGCCAGGGATTGTCTGCAGGAGTAGGCATGGCTCTTGCAAAAAAGATGGACAGGAGCAAAGGAAGAGTCTATGTTCTTTTGGGAGACAGCGAGATAGCAGAAGGCGCTGTGTGGGAGGCTGCAAACATCGCAGCATATTACAATCTTGGAAACCTTTGCGCAATAGCTGATATCAACAGGCTTGGCCAATCAGGAGAGACAATGCACGGCCACAAGATAGCAGCCTATAGGAAGAAGTTTGAGGCATTTGGCTGGAGGACTGTTGTTGTGAACGGCCACAAGATAGAGAATCTCCTTAAGGCACTCAACAGCGCAAGAAAGAGCTCAAGGCCAGTGATAATACTTGCAAAGACAATAAAAGGCAAAGGAGTCTCGTTCACTGAGGACAAGGAAGGCTGGCATGGAAAGCCATTAGACAGCGGACAGATGAAGCAGGCGCTCAATGAGCTTGAGACAAAAGAAGTGGATAATATAAGGCTGAAATCCAGTGTAAAGTACAGGAAAACAGAATGCAAGGTGCGCGACTTCAGGCTTAACAGATATAATATAGGCGATAAAGTCGCCACAAGAAACGCATTTGGAAATGCCCTCATAAACCTCGGAGAAAAGAACAGGGATGCTGTTGTCATTGATGGTGAGGTCAAGAACTCTACGATGACAGAGGCGTTCTTCAATAGATTCCCTAAAAGAAGCATCCAGTCATTCATAGCAGAGCAGAACATGACAGGAATGGCAATGGGCATTGCTGCAATGGGCCATCCTGTATTTCTCTCGACTTTCGCGGCATTCCTGACAAGAGCCCATGACTTCGTCAGGATGGCATCCTACTCAGGCTCAAACCTCAAGATTGCAGGCTCGCATGTGGGTGTCAGTATAGGCGAGGACGGGCCTTCGCAGATGGGCCTTGAGGACCTGTCCATGTTCCTGAGCATCCCAAACTCAATAATTCTTTATCCATGCGATGCTGTCTCAGCTGAATACTGCGTAAAAGAGATGGCAAAGGCAAAGGGAATAAGCTATATCAGGACAACAAGGGAGAAGACGCCCGTCATTTACAGGAGCAATGAGAGATTCCCTATTGGCAGGTTCAAAGTCCTGAGAAAAAGCGATAAGGACATGGCGCTTGTGATCTCAGCAGGCGTCACTGTGCATGAGGCATTGAAGGCGTATGACATTCTCAAGAAAAAAAGGAAGTATATAAGGGTAATTGACCTTTACTCAATAAGGCCTGTTGACAGGAGAGCAATATTGAAGAATGCAGAGGAGTGCAATAATAATGTGATTGTTGCAGAGGACCATTATTTTGGAGGCATTGGCTCTGTGATAACAGATATTGTGGGCAGGATAACTCATCTTTACATAAAAGATATCCCAAGGTCAGGGAATCCTGAGCAGCTCAGGAAAAAGTATGGGATTGACGCTGCATCAATCGTCAGGGCAGCAAGAAAGATGAGGAAGTAGAAATATAAGAAAAAAGTGAGAACACAAAAAAGGTGATATCATGAAGATTTTCATAGACTCAGCAGACATTGACGAGATTGAGTATGCATACAGCTCTGGTGTCATAGATGGTGTGACGACAAACCCATCCCTGATAAAGAAGGCAGCTGAGAAGCGTAAGCAGAAAGACAACAAGATTGACATGAGCAAGTACATCAACAGGATTCTAAAGACAGCAAAAGGCACTCCTGTCAGCCTTGAGGTGACTGAGTTCAAATACAATGGGATGGTTGAGCAGGGAAAGAAGCTTTTCAAGATGTTCAATCCAGTTGCAAAGAATGTCTATATCAAGATTCCAGTAAACCCGTCATTTGAAGGCGAGCAGGGAAAAGAGTTTGAGGGGATAAGGGCTATAAAAACACTTTCACAGGCAGGGATACCGGTGAACTGCACGCTCATATTCACGCCAGAGCAGGCCCTTCTTGCTGCAAAAGCAGGTGCAAGATTCGTGAGCCCTTTTGCAGGAAGGATTGATGATTACATAAGGAAGAGCAACAGCATTGCCTTTGACAAGTCAGACTATTTTCCGGCAATGGGCTGGCAGGCCAAGAACAGCGTCCTGCAGGACAATGGGATAGTCTCAGGCATTGATCTTGTAGCTCAGATAGTAGAGATATTCAGGAGACACAATATAAGGGCAGAGGTCCTTGCTGCAAGCCTGAGGAACACAAGGCAGGTGAGGGAAGCTGCATTAGCAGGAGCGCACATCGCAACACTGCCATTTGAAGTGATAAAAGACCTGCTCTCGCACTACAAGACGCAGGAAGGGATGAAGAGCTTCACAGCAGACATAATCCCTGAGTATGTCAGCCTTACAAAAAGATGATGAATGATCATGATACCGTGTCCTTATAATGAATAACCGCAAAAAGAATGATTTTGTATTGGTTATCCTGGGAGCAACAGGAGACCTGGCAAAGAAAAAGCTCATACCCGCGCTTTATAACATGCTCCTCAACAGGAGCGTGGATGATTTCGCTGTTGTGGGTGTCTCGCTTGATGATGTCAGGCCAGACAAGCTGATTGAAGAGTCAAGGAAGTATGTCAAGCGCTACAACAGGAAGAGCTGGGAATCCCTGAAGAGAAGATTCTATTATTTCAGGGCTGATTTCTATGACAGGAAAAGATTCATGCAGCTTAATGATTTTGTCGGCCTAGTGGAGAAAAAACACAGCCTGTCTGGAAACAGGATGTTCTATCTTGCGACAATGCCTCAGCATTTTGAGGCCATAACAGAGTGCCTGCGCAAGAGCAGCCTCGCAGGCAGGAAAAGGGATGCATGGAGAAGAGTTGTGTTTGAGAAGCCGTTTGGAGAGGACCTCATCTCAGCCAAGAGGATAAACAAATGCATAAAAAGGCTCTTCAGCGAGAATCAGATATACAGGATAGACCATTACCTTGGAAAAGAGCTTGTGCAGAACATCTCTGTTGTCAGGTTCACAAACACTGTCCTTGAGCCATTGTGGAACAGGAAATACATTGACCATGTGCAGATAATACTCTCTGAGGATTTCGGCGTTGAGGGAAGGGGCACATATTATGACCATTACGGCGCGCTGAAGGATGTTGTGCAGAACCACATGATGCAGCTCCTTTCACTTACAGCAATGGAGGCTCCGCGAAAGCTTACTGAGGGACACATAAGGGATGAGAAAGTGAAGATCCTTAAGATGATAAGGGATGTAAAGCCAGAGGATGTTGTGCTTGGCCAGTATAATGGATACAGAAAAGAGAAAGGCGTAAAGAAGGATTCCAGGACAGAGACCTTTGCAGCACTTAAGATGTTTGTGAGCAACAGGAGATGGAGAAATATCCCTTTCTATCTAATAACTGGTAAGAACATGAAGGACAAGATAACATCAATATATATACAGTTCAAGGATGCGCCGTGCCTGCTTTTCAGTGGGATATGCAACTTCATGCCAAATTACCTTGTGATACAGATCCAGCCAGAGGAAGGGTTCTATCTGCAGCTCAATGCAAAGGTGCCTGCAAAGACAGACATCACTGCTGTGAGGATGGACTTCTGCCATGAGTGCACATTCGGGCCGAACACGCCTGAGGCATACGAGACCCTCCTTATGGATGTCGCAAAGGGCGACCAATCTGTATTCATAAGGTCAGATGAGATTGAGCTTGAGTGGAGGATAATTGATAAGATAACAAAGAAAAGGCTGAGGGCGCATCCATACAAGAAGGGAAGCTACCCTGATGCAGCAAAGAGGCTCATACAGAAAGATGATAGATATTGGCATCTGAAGGTGAAATGATATGAAGATAGGATTCATCGGACTGGGAAGGATGGGCTATAACATGGCCCTAAATCTGCTTGAGCACAAACACAATATTGTTGCGTATGATATAAATCCAGAAGCAGCAAAGAAGCTTGCAAGGAAAGGGGCAAAGCCTGCTTACAGCATCAAGGAATTGGCTGAAAAGCTTCCAAGACCCAGGATTGTCTGGCTCATGATTCCAGCAGGAAAGCCTGTTGACAATGCATTGAAAAGGCTTGCCCCTCTGCTGAACAAAGGTGATATTGTTATTGACGGAGGAAATTCATTCTACAAGGACTCAATCAAAAGGCACAGCAAACTTAAGAGGAAAGGCATCAATTTCCTTGACTGCGGAACATCCGGCGGAATAACAGGAGCAAGGCATGGGGCATGCATGATGGTTGGAGGAGAGAGGAATATATTCAGGAAGGTTGAGAGGCTGTTCAGGGACATGTGCGTAAAGGATGGATATGGTTATATGGGAAAACCAGGAGCAGGCCACTTTGTCAAGATGGTGCATAATGGGATTGAGTATGGTATGATGGGCGCTCTTGCAGAAGGGTTCAATGCAATAGAGGGCCAGAAGCAGAGATTCAGCATAAACCTGAAGGAAGTTGCAAAAGTATACGCTCATGGAAGCATAATAGAAGGCAGGCTTGCTTCTTTGCTGTGGGATTCATTCAGGACTCCTGGATATCTCAGCAGGATATCATGCATTGTCCCGAAAGGAGAGACAGAAGAGGAGATGAGATACCTTGAAAAGCTGTCTGGCATGCCGATACTCTACCAGGCAAGGCTTATGAGGGTGAAATCAAGGAAGCATAAGGTCTGCGGAAAGCTTGTTGCTGCCTTAAGAAACCAGTTTGGCGGGCATAAGGTATTGAAGAAGTGATGGCAATATAGTAACATAATAAAGTTGTCTTCAGGAATCAAGTAACATAGATGTAAAATGGCAAACATATTCCGCAATGTTCTGAAAAAGACCCAAGGTGTGCGTGACTGCATGCCCATGAAGGAGAACAGGTTTGTCCATGAGGGCAAGGCCCTGGTAAGCATTGAAAAAAGCTCTAAAAGCATTGATGAAAGAGTGAGAGCAGCAGTTGATGCAATTGGAGGATTTGGAAGGATAATCAAGAAAGGCGACTCTGTGCTGCTAAAGCCCAATTTTGTGTTTCCTGCACCCCCGCCCTGCACCACTTCCATAGACTTTCTGCAGGCAGTGATAAGACACTGCTTCAAGGCAGGTGCATCTGAGGTTGTTGTCGGTGAAAGCGCAGCATACTGGCTGGACACAGAGACAGTGATGAAAAAGCTCAATGTAATTGAACCAATAAAAGATGCAGGAGCAAGAGTTGTCTTCTTTGACCAGGACGAATGGATAAAAGTAAGGATGAAAAGCGAAGTGATAAATGATGTTGCATTTCCTAAAGAGGCATTCAGGCATGACAGGATAATATTCCTGCCGAACATGAAGACGCATCACCTTGCAAGATTCACGCTTTCATTGAAGCTTGCCTATGGCTTTCTGAGCTTAAGCTACAGGACAGCGCAGCTGCATTTCGTTAATCTTGAGAATAAGATAGCTGATGTGAACAAGGCCATACATCCAGACCTGATAATAATGGACGGAAGGAAATGCTTTGTAACAAAAGGTCCTGGGGAAGGCAGAGTAGAATATCCTGATGCCATCCTTGCCTCAGGAGACAGGGTTGCGATTGATGCAGAGGCTGTAAAGATACTCAAGAGCTATAAGGCAGAGAACAAGCTGATATTTGATGATCCGTTCAAGTACAGCCAGCTTAAGCGCGCTGCTGAACTTGGGCTTGGCGTGAAATCAGAGGACGAGATTGAGGTTGTGCGTGCATAAAGCAGTACAAGGGATAAATTTATATAAAGGTTAGCCAGAATACAAGATAAAAAAGGGAATGATATGGCAGAATCAGAAGGCAGATGGAATGTTTTCCTAAGCAGCGTCTTCTTTGTGCTTGGTTTCTCTATAGTATTCTCACTGGTCGGAGTGCTTCTTCAGAGCGTGTTGCAGAATGTCTCTTACTCAGTGCAGACATGGCTGGGAAGGATAGGCGGAGTGGTGATAATCCTTTTCGGGCTCTATCTGCTTGGGCTGATACATCCCTCATTCCTTGAGAAAGAGCATAAGTTGAGAGTCAAAAGGAAATTCAGCTCAGCATATGTCACGTCTTTTGTGTTCGGAGCTGCATTCGCAGTCGGCTGGACTCCTTGCGTCGGAGCAGTATTGGGTGCAGTACTTACACTTGCTGTGACTCAGCCCACATCTGCATTCTTCCTCATGATGGCTTACTCGCTGGGGCTTGGAATTCCATTTCTTATAGTGGGGCTCTTCACAAACCAGGCCCAGAGCCTGATATCAAGATACTCAAATGCAATAAAATATGTTGATTATGCTTTCGGAGCAATACTTATCATGATCGGTGTGCTTGTCTTCACAAACCAGCTGAGCCGGATAGCAAACCTCCAGTTTGCATCAAACATCCTCATTGCGCTCAGCCCCGCAAGCATAGGCATTGAATCATCATTGTCAATGGGAATATCATTTATTGCAGGCATTGTTTCATTCCTGAGCCCCTGCGTGCTTCCCCTAATCCCTGCCTTCCTGTCTTACCTTGCAGCAACAGTGGTTAAAAGATGAGAATAAAGGATCTGATGAACAAGAATACACTGGCTCTGGTAGTTGTTGTGTCATTGATAATAGCATCAATAATCTATCTTGAGGGCCAGAAAGCAGGACCAGTCAATATAGGAGACAGCCTTTCAGCAGGACAGGGTGGGCAGGAAGGGGTTGAGGCAGCAGAACCTGACCTTAAGGATGGAAAATACCCAAAAGCGCCTGAATTGGTTGGTATAGTAGGATACATAAATACAGAAGAAGGCTTGAAGATATCTGATCTTAAAGGCAAAGTGGTGCTTGTTGATTTCTGGACATACACCTGCATAAACTGCATCAGGACTTTTCCCCATCTTACTGAATGGTACAAAAGGTACAAGGATATGGGCTTTGTGATAATAGGCGTGCACTCTCCTGAGTTCGGGTTTGAGAAATTATATGGGAATGTGAAGGCAGCTACTGAGAAATATGGAATAGAA
>DATDWE010000078.1:0-8393 GCA_035289765.1 Candidatus Nanoarchaeia archaeon | reverse complement strand
GCCTTATGCTCTTGGAGCACTGGATGCTGTAAGATTCCTTGATGCAAGAGTCAAAGAAGGGAACAAAGGCAAGGCCTATTCGATGATTGATGTACTGAAAGGCAGATAGGCTGTTCTTCTTTGTTTTTATTCCCTTTCCCTCCGCAACCTTTTTAAGTAATTACTCATTTATGGGTAGCATGGGGGAGAATGAGTCGCTATCCAAATCCAGGTATCTCGATGTTCTCATAGAGATAGCGAAGCAGGGCCTAAATGATGAGGTGAAGATTTCCACTTCAAGGCTTGCGGGCATGATCGGCCTCAGCCAGCAGTCTGCGTCAAGGATAATGAAGGACATGGAGAAAGAGGGGCTGGTGTCAAGGAAAGTATTCATTGACGGCCAGGTTGTGTTGATAGAGAAGAAAGGCCTGGATCTTCTGCAGAAAAGATATTCAGATCTCAACAGGATATTCTCAAGGAAGAAGCTGAGCATTGCAGGAGAGCTTGTGAGCGGGATTGGCGAGGGAAGGTATTACATTGGCCTGAAGGGATACAGGAAGCAGTTCAAGGAAAAGCTTAATTTTGTGCCTTACTCAGGGACGCTGAACCTGAAAGTAGACTCAAAGACAGGCAGGGAGCTCCAGAATCTTTCTGAATTCATACTCATTGAAGGTTTCAGGACAAAGAAGAGAAGCTTTGGAGGCCTGAAATGCGCAAAGGCAAAGCTCGAGCACAACAACCAGCAGATTATAGCGGCAGTGATCAGGCCTTTCAGGACAGTGCATGGCGATGATATCCTGGAAATAATTGCCCCATATTATCTTAGGGAGAGATTAAGGCTGAAGGACGGAGACAAGATCAGGATTGTAATATGATCATCTTTTCTTTGGCAGCAGCCTGAGCCTGCTTGTCACTATTCTTTTCTGATTCTTCTTCTCAGCATAGGTGTAAGGGACATAGACCTTTTTCTTTGTCTTTGGATCAAGGCCTGTGTAATACATGCATGTTGAGACTGTCATCGGCGTCGGGGTGAAGACCTGTATGCTCTCTGCATTCCTGAGCTTTGACACAGCATCTGCAAGCTCTTTTGCCTCTTTCATTGAGGAGCCTGGATGCGCTGTCATGAAATAGAAAGAAAGCCTGTTCTTTCCTGCAATCCTGCTGAAATCTTTGATGAACCTGTCAAGGTCTCCTTTGTCCTTGTTCATCATCCTGAGGATCTGCCTGTTCACGTGCTCTGGCGCAATCCTCAATGTGTCAAATATGTGGTGCTCTGCAAGCTCTTTCAGGAGCTCAGGGGATGCAAGATCAAACCTTATTCCGCTCCTGATGAATATCTTCTTCACTCCCTTTATCTTCCTTGCTTTCTGGAGCAGGGATATGAGCCTCTTGTTTGACCTGTCAGGTTTTCTGCATTCAGTGCAGTCCCCTTCACAGATGTTGCAGTCCATGCCATACATGTTCACGCTCGGGCTTGTGAGATCATCAATGTTGCCTGTGAAGTCAGGATGCTTTGTGAGCTTTTTTATCTCATCAAGGATAGACTTCTCTGATCTTGAGATGATTCTGCTGCCAGATGTGAGCGTAAGTGAGCAGAAGTTGCAGTCTCCTATGCATCCTCTGTGCGTCACTATGCTGAACTGGAATCCCTGCATCTGCTTTGGGATATCTCTTTTGAATGGAAGGGAGTAATAATCATCAAGGTCTTTTGTAGTGTAAGACGGGCTCTGGTACTGGAGAATATACCTCTTCTCAAGCTTCTGGCAAAGATCCCTTGTGTTGCTCAGCATGTTCTGCATGTCGCAGAATCTTTCTTTGGAGCCTGTCACTTCCTCATGGCTCGGAAGCTCTGTGAACCCTTTTGGAATCTCCCTGCTGATGATGCAGGTTCCTTTTATGCCTGTTATGTCCTTCTTTGCCCCTAATCTCTTTGCTATCTCAATCAGCTGCTTCTCAGCGCAGCCATATGCAATGATGTCAGCCCTCGACTCAAACAATATCGGCCTTCTGAGCCTGTTCTCCCAGTAATCATAATGCGTGAACCTCCTGAGAGTCGCCTCAACACCGCCAAGCACAATCACAGAATCCCTGAAGTTCTTCTTTATCCAGTTGCTGTACACAATGACTGCCCTGTCAGGCACAGTCTCATTATAATCCAGGTTCTTGTCATCCTTTCTGAGTTTTTTCAGGGGCGTGTAATTCCTGACCATTGAGTCTATGCTTCCAGAGCTCACTCCGAAGAAAAGCCTTGGCTTGCCGAGCTTCTTCACATCTGACTCTTTTGTCGGCATCTCTATTATGCCCACTGAGAAGCCCTCTCTTTCAAGCAGCCTCTTGAGTAGTGCAGTCCCGCACAGCGGATGGTCAAAGAATATCTCTCCAACAACAAATATCACATCATATTCCATGAAAGAAAATTATAGGCCGCTATTTAAAAGCCTTTTGATGATGCTTTTTCAATAAAGCCTATATATGGTTTATATATGGGAATCCAGCCAGCAACACCTAATAAACTCCAAGATTGCCAGTTACTTCATCTATCTTCTTTTCCTCATCAGGCCCTATGCCAAGGCAGGTTGTCGTGCCTTTCTTTATGACAGTCAGCCCGGCGTCAGTTATCATCACAGAGACAAGGCCTTTTTCCTCTGCCCTGTTCCTGTATTCCTTAAGCTCCTCTAAGTCCTTCACCCTCAGCACAACCTTCTTCATCCCCTCATTCTTCCACTTCCAGATCATCTCCTTCTTTCCCTCTTCCTCTGACTTCATCAGCGCACCAACTGAAGCATGAGCTGCCTGCGCAGCCATCTTTCCTTTTGGAAGATGAAGATCCTCCCTCACAAGTATGACTTGTTTGTACATAAATCTCCTCCTTGTTATCTTATCCAAGACTTCCACAATCTTCTTCATCACAGTCTCCATTTTATACTTCCATTATATCCTGGGCAGGTATTTTGGCTCTGCCAGCCCGGGTATCCTGTCCAGCAGCCTGACCTGATTGAGGCCGACCTTGCCGTAATACAGCTTTGTTATACTGCCCTTTTTTAAATAGTTTTTGACTTTATAGTATCCATTAAGATAAAGGTGATCCTTTGTAAGCCCGCCAGGCTGTGAAGTGTCTGACAATCCCCTCTTCACTCTTACAGCTATCTTCCAGGCGTCATCCTTTGTGAAGAATCTTCTCATATAATTGTAGACCTCCCTGAAAGTGCTATCAGATGCCATCTGCACGCCAATTGCTCTTGCTGCATAGACCTTCAGGATTCTCCTGCTCAGGACACCTGCTTTCTCCTCATTCACAACCGCAAGGCCCTCCTCTGTCTCAAAATATCCAGGAAGCCCTGAAGCAAAGATCATGTAAGGCTGCATAAGCCCGTTCTCATACCTGAGGACATGAGTGCCGATCTCATGGGTTATCAGCCTTTTGATGAAATCATTGGAGAATTTCTTCCCTTTCTTTATGAGGACCTGTTTCTTTGACTGGCTCACTGCTGCCTGCGCTGTCATGAGCTTCTGCCTGACATCCCACTTGAAGCCATACACTGAAAGCGCGCTCTTCAGTATCTCAATGACCTCTTTTGGATCAAGCCTTTCCCTTGCCTTCTCCTCGCCAGAGTAAAGCAGCTTTTTTGCCTTCTTTGCCAGGAGCTTGTTCGGCTTTCCGTACACTTTGGCTGAGAATCCTGTAAACTCTTCAGTTCCCCTGTGCTTGAGCATGAGAAACCTGCTGATGTGCTCCTCTTTCTTGCTCTTGAATATGTTGCCCATCAATGTCCTGTCTGTCCTGATATCATCAAGCTTCTTTATCATGCTGTCAATGTTGGTCCTGTAACTCTCATATGTGAACTGGGGTTCATAATCCCTTTGGGAGAAGAACTTTTTCCTTTCCCTAGACTCATTCTTAGGATTGACAGCAAAAAAAGATATTCTCCTTCCTATATTATTCAGCTTTTCATCAGCCTCTTTCAGGATGTCTTTGTGCATCAGAAAGGATAATCCCTGTGCATATTTAAATTTTGCCTGCAGGCCCCACAAAAACCTTTATATATAAAAACACGTTTTACAGGATTATGCTCAGTGTTTTTGAAAAAAGAGGTGCTAGAGGCGAGTTCAAGGAGACAGGCCTTGGATATTCTACAGCAGCAGGCACTGTGTGGATAGACGCGTTCAATCCTACAGATGACGAGCTCGAGGCAATATCAAAAAAGACGCACATTCCTGTTGTTGAGCTTTCTGAGTATGTCGATCCAAATGAGAGGCCCCATGTCAGGGAGACAGAGCTGTATTCAAGGATAGTCTTCAGCTATCCTATCAAGGAGAAGAGCATAAGGGTCGCTCCTGTGTTCATCTTCTTATACGGGAGGCAGGGCATACTTACGCTGCACAAGAAGGAGCTTCCTGCAAAGGAAAAGATAATCAGTTATATGCATAATCATCCCAGCGTCATGGACTCTTCTGTCTCATTCCTGCACTATTTTATTGACGCGCTTATCTCTGATTTCTTTGATTTCTTTGAGCATCTTGAGGAGAATGTGGACAGCATAGAGCGGCAGATCATCAAGAACGAAGCAAAGACCACCAGTTTCTCAACCCAGGAGATATTCAACATAAAGAAGATATTCATTCTGTTCCACAAAGCTCTTTTAGCCAACAGGGATGTGGTCACAGGCGTAGAGAAGGGATATCTGGCGAAGATGACAAAGAATGAGACAGAGAGATTCAGGGACATCTATTATGACATTGTGCAGCTGATTGATGTAGGAGACACCAACAGGGAGATCCTCACTGGCGTGCTTGAGACTTACCTGACAATCCTGTCAAACAATATGAACAACATAATAAAGAGGCTCTCAGGATACGCAGCTCTCATTCTGGTTCCAACACTGATTTCAGGAATCTACGGCATGAACTTCAGGTATCTTCCTGAAACCCAGTGGAGGCTTGGCTATCCTTTTGCCCTTGGCCTGATGGTGCTGTCCATAATCATGCTTTATATCTTTTTCAAGAGAAGAGAGTGGATATGACTCCCAAAGGACCCAAACAAATAATCTAATCCTTTTCCAGAAAATATTTATATCTCATGGATAATGTGTTATTATGGGAGATTTCACGACAAGCGCAGATGAAGTAATTGCTGTGGTGGATGATAAAGATGAGATCATGGGGAAGGCCAAAAGAAGAGATGTCCATACAAAAGGATTGCTCCATAGGGAATGTTTTGTTTATATAATCAACCCCAAAAAACAGGTTCTTCTTCAGAAAAGGGCAGACAGTCATAAATGGGATCACTCTGTGGGGTGCCACTTCGCCCCTGAAGAGAGCTATATTGAAGCAGCGCAGAGGGAGACAGAGGAGGAGATTGGTATAAAATTAAGTCCAGGAGACTTCTCAAAGATAGGCTTTGATAGGTTTGAGAGCAGCAAGCCAGGAAGGATAAACCGCAGATTTGCAACCACATTCCTTGTGAGAAAAGACATACCATTAGAAGATTTAAAGATAGACAGGAGCGCTCTTGAAGAGATAAAGTATTTCAGCAGACAGCAGCTGAAAGAGCTGATGAAGAGAAAAGACCAGATAACCAGCCCTGCTGTCTTCGTGCTGGATAAATACATCCTTAAACTACTTTAAACCATTCTAACCACAGCAACCTTTAAATACACTCATTTTCTCTTTTGGTTCATGCCATCTTATGACGAGAAGATAAAGGAGCTTGAAGATAGGATCTCCAAGACAAAGTACAACAAGAAGACCCAGAATGCCATAGGCCTGTACAAGGCCCAGCTTGCGAGGCTAAAGGAAGCCCAGATACAGAGGAGGTCAGGCGGCAAGAAAGGCGAGGGATATTCAGTAAAGAAGTCCGGCGATGCGACAGTGATACTTGTCGGATTCCCTTCTGTAGGAAAATCAACGCTTCTAAACGCAATGACAAAGACCAAGTCAGCTGTAGGTGCCTATGCATTCACGACCCTCACATGCATTCCAGGGCTGCTTGAGTACAACCACGCGAAGATACAGGTCCTTGATGTGCCTGGAATCGTGCATGGAGCTGCATCAGGCAGGGGCAGGGGCACAGAAGTCCTTGCTGTGATGAGGACAGCTGACCTTGCAGTGATACTGATCGATGTAAACTATCCCGGCCATCTAAAGGTCCTGCAGAATGAGATATACGATTCCGGCCTAAGACTTGACCAGAGGCTTCCTGATGTGAAGATAGTGAAGAAGCCAAGAGGAGGCATTGACATAGCATCGACAGTGAAGCTCACAAAGACTGACTTCACAATCATAACTGATGTGCTCAAGGAGTTCAGGATCCACAATGCTGATGTTGTTATAAGAGAGGACATAACTATAGACCAGATCATTGATGTGATTGAGGCAAACAAGGTCTATATCCCTTCTTTGGTTGTCCTCAACAAGATAGATATGGTGAGCGATAAGAAGCTCGAAGAGCTCAGGAGGAAGATAAAGCCTGACATCCTCATATCTGGCGAGAAGAAGATCGGCATAGAGGAGCTTAAGAAGATGATCTTTGACAAGCTCAATTTCATGAGGGTATACTGCAAGGAATCAGGCAAGAAAGCAGACCTTGATGTTCCGCTGATAATGAAGAAAGGGGCGACAGTAGAGGACATGTGCAGCAAGCTGCACAAGGATTTTGTGGCAAAGTTCAGGTTTGCGAGAGTTTGGGGGAAATCTGCAAAATTCCCTGGCCAGAAGTTCATGCTGAACCATAAGCTGGTTGACGGAGACATTGCGGAGATACATGTGAGCTGACAGCAGAAAATATTTAAATAAACTTTATTCCTGATTTTGTATAATGCCCAAAAAACACAAGAGAACATGGACTCTCGGCATGGCAAAGCATTGGAAGAAATACAAGCCTTATGCAAGGCCTTCTAAGTCTGAACTTACTGTGTTTGAGAGATACTTTAGGAAAGCTTCCAGGAAGCATGGCAGAATCCTCATCCTTGGCTCAACGCCAGAATTTAGGGACCTTGCTCAAAAGCACAGTCTAGATACCTATTGTGCCGACATCTCAAAAGAGAATTTCTTGGAACTTAGAAAGCTTATGAAAAGGAAGAAGGAAGCAGCAAGCAGTGAGAAACTGATCCATTCTGACTGGATAAAGCTAAGAACACATTTGAGGTTTGACCTTATTGTTGGGGACTGGGCAATAAATATGATTCCAGTAAAGAAATACAATCCTTTCCTTAAAGCAGTGAGCACTCATCTTAAGGATAATGGCTTCTTTGTCCATAGGCACGGAGTATGGTATCCAGGGGATAGGAAAAAAGCCGACATAAAAAGGATAGTGGCAGACTTCAGAAAAAAACACAAAGGAGAAGATTTTTATCAGGTGAAAGGGCTTGACATGTTCAGATATTTCTGGAACTGGAAGAAGATGCATGTTGATTTCAGCAAATATGTGCCGGGCATTGAAGAGCTTCATCACAAAGGCATTTTAAATGATGCAGAAGCAAAGGACCTTGAATTTCAAAGGCCAAACAAGACTGCCGGTCTTTGCGCCTCAATGCTCATGAAAAAGGATTTTGATAAAAAGGTAGATAACTATTTTAAGATAATCAAAGAAGAGAGAAGCACAGATCTCTGGAGAAAGAATGTCCCTATTTATGTTATGAAGGTGAAAAGATGACAAAGAGATGCAAAATCTGCAGAGTGCCTTTGGAAGGCTGGAGCTATAAATATATCGCTCATGCGCTGTTCAGGGTAGAGCCTTCAAAGAAGAAGAAAGGAATCTGCAACAAATGCGAGAACAAGCAATAAAAGAGTCATTTCTTCCCAAGAACATATATTGGTATCTTATTGGGCCCAATAGGTTTTGGATATATCACTTTCTTGATCTTCATATGCTTCTTTGCTGTGTTTTCAAAGCCTTTCTTTTTAGGAAGGTGGACTTCTAATTCCGAGTCTTCATATCCCAGATTGCAGAATGATTCAAACTCCCTCTTTGTCAGTATACCTTTTTCATATAATCTCTTCATCCTTCTGTACTCTTCTTTGACAGGCGCAGCCTGCTTCCTGTTCCTGCATGCTATTGAGTAATAGTGCAATGGAAGAGCAAACTTGAATCTCTTATGGTTATATTTGCTTCTATATAACTTCATTATTCCTTCCATAGTAAGCTTTTTCTCAAGAAGAATCCATGTCTTATTGACAAACAATCCATCTTTTTCAAGCGCATCATTGACTTTTTTGATTACTTTGCCAACCTCATCCTTCCTGAGCATGTTCAATGAAGCTTCTGCAAAAACAAGATCAAATTTATCCTTTAGCTTAAGGTCTCTCCAGTCCTGCTGGATCAGGATCTCTTTGCCTTTGTGTTCCTTCAGCCTAGTCAATGACCTGTAATTCTCTTTATGATAATCTACTACATAAGCAGTAATCTTTCTTTGGCT
>DATDWE010000077.1:0-2048 GCA_035289765.1 Candidatus Nanoarchaeia archaeon | reverse complement strand
GAGAGAAAGAGGCAAAAGAGAGGAATGCCCTCATTGTCGGCATCTATTCTGAGAGATTTGAGGATGCATTATACAAAAGGCCAAAGAAAGCCATATTCATAAATGTACTAGACAAGGCAAAGCCAGGTCAGGTGAAAGAGGGTTATTTCCCAGATGTGGTGTTCTCTGATGAAAGATATGTGATTCCTGTCTTATATTATACTCTGCTTGAGAGGATTGAGGGAAAGAAGATAAAAGTTGCCCAGCTTGTCAAGGAACTTGAGAAGTTCGGGGGCCTGGCAGAGGAGGTCGCAAGAGGCGCAGAGAACTTCAATGTAATGGTGAGAGACAAGGACTGCTTCAGGTTCCTGACGTTGAGCGGAGCAATGACAATAGCGAAGATGGGTCTGGTGATCTGCGACATGATAGACCTGGGCATGATAGATGCCATTGCAAGCACAGGCGCCCTCATGGCTCACGGCCTTGTTGAGAGCATTGGCCTGAAGCACTACAAGCACAATCCAAAGCACAGCGATGCATTCCTCGCAGCAAAGAAGATCAACAGAGTAACTGACACGCTTGAACCAGAGACAAATTTCACCCATGTAGATGATGTCATCGAGAAGGTCCTGGACAAGGTTGATGCTGACAAGCCAATGAACACAATAATTTTCCACAGGCTTATCGGCGAATACCTGCATGATAAATATCCAAAAGAGAGGGGCATACTGAAATCAGCGTATGAGAAGAACGTGCCTGTGATGGTCCCCGCTTTCATTGATTCAGAGATAGGGAATGATGTCTATGTCCATAATCTCAGCAGGGAGATGCAGGGCAGGAAAAGGATAGTGTTCAATATGGAGCTTGATTCGCAGGCATTGGTAGATATGACTATAAAGGCAAAGAAGACAGGAATATTCACAATAGGCGGCGGGGTGCCCAGGAACAATGTGCAGAACGTGGCGCCTCTGATAGAGATAACCAATGGCAGGCTTGACCTTAAACTGCCGGAAAGGACTTTTGCTTACGGGACAAAGATATGCCCTGACCATGTGCATTATGGTCATCTCTCTGGATGCACATATTCAGAAGGAAAGAGCTGGAGAAAGATGGACATCCATGGAAGATTCGCTGAGATACACGGAGATGCTACGATGATATGGCCGTTCATAATAAAATATGCTATGGAGAAGAACAAGCTTGTCTGAAGAGGTAATGCAAAGATGAAATATCCTGACAATTTCCTGGGGCTTGAGGAAGAGCAATGCAGGCCTTACAAGGAAAGCAAAGTGGTAATCCTTCCTATCCCCTATGAAGGCACTGTGAGTTATGGTACAGGGACTTCCAAAGGCCCTTCTGCGATTCTTGAGGCATCAAAGCAGGTTGAGCTTTATGATGAAGAGATGGGGAGAGAGCCTTACAATGAAGGAATATGGACAGAAGACGGGCTGAAGCCTGCAAAGGATCCTGCAAAGATGGTTGAGCAGGTCTACAATGCTGCTAAAAAGCATGTACAGGCAGGAAAATTCCTTGTCTCTTTGGGAGGAGAGCATTCAATACCAATAGGCATTGTAAAGGCATACAAGGAAAAGTACCCTAAGCTGTCAGTCCTGCAGTTTGACGCCCATGGAGACCTCAGAGAGGAATACTCAGGAACAAAATACAGCCATGCTGCTATAATGAGCAGAGTAAGGGAGATGTGCCCGGCTGTGCAGGTAGGCATAAGGGCATTCAGCAAAGAAGAGGCAGAGAAGATAAAGAAGAACAAGTATCCCATATTCCTCGCAAAAGACATCTACAATGATGAGAAGTGGTTTGACAGCGCAATAAAAGGCCTGAGCAATGATGTTTATATAACATTTGACATTGATGCTTTTGATCCGAGCATAATGCCTGCAACAGGCACTCCAGAGCCTGGAGGCCTTCAGTGGTATCCTGTGCTCAAGTTCCTCAGAAAGGTGTTTAAGGAAAAAAATGTCGTTGGATTTGATCTTGTGGAGCTTGCGCCGATAAAAGAAAGGCATGACTGTGATTTCCTGGCAGCGAGGCTTGTGCACAAGATAATAGGA
>DATDWE010000076.1:0-2036 GCA_035289765.1 Candidatus Nanoarchaeia archaeon | reverse complement strand
AAATCTTATCCTTCACAGCAGCATAGATGAGGGGCAATGCAATTGTCGCATCGCATATGACCTCGACAAACCTGCCTTTCTCTTTCATCTTGCCCCAGGAAATGCCTTCCCTGAGCTCTGCGCCTGAGCTTCCGCCAGACTCTGGCCTGTCTGTTGTTATCTGTATCCCATAAGTTGCCCCTTTTGAGAACTGCATTGCCTGCTGGATGTAATTCTTAGGCACTCCTCCGCCTATGTAGATCACTCCTGCCTTCTTTGCATCCCAAGCAAGGCTCAGCATATCCTTGAGGTCATCAAATGCCCCTGTCTGGCATGATTTTCCTTTTGCGAGATTTCCCCACATCATTAGGCCAATGCCTGAATCGCTCAGAGCAGGGCAGAATAGTGGTATTTTTTTCTCATAGCATGAGACAAGTATTGACCTGTTTCCTTTCTTGTTCTTTGCTTTTAGTTTCTCGCCAAGCTTCCAGAGGAAATCCTTTATGCTTTTCTCCTTTGCAAGCTCGTCAAATATCTCCTTGAAGAAGTCCTCCATCTTCCCATAGACTTCATTGGGCATGTAGCTCTCATAGATCCTGTCAATGTTCTTCTTATGCAGCTCTGCATCACTCACATTTGCGCTTCCCTTGTAATGAGAATATCCTAGAGCCTCAACAAGATCATGGGTGAGATTGGCTCCTGTTGTGACAAACACATCAACATGGCCTGACTCCAGCATATCAATGATTATGTTCTTCATCCCTCCTGGAACCATTGCTCCAGCAACACCTAAAAAGACCTTGCAGTCCTTGTCCCTGACCATCTCCTCAAATATCCGCGTTGCTTTTGCTATCCTTCCTGCACCGAACACGCCTGCATTGGACATCTCTCTGACTAAATCCCCTACCTTCATTCCTTTTACAATGTCCATCTGTTTTACTTTCTCCATATATCAGCCAAGAAATATATGGGTTTTTTAAAGGTATCTAAATCTGGGCTATTTGAGTATCAAACAGTAGTAATGCATCAAAAGCTTTATATAATAATCCAGCCTCTTTAAGGTATTGCATTGCGGAGTTAAAGATGTCCGACGAAAGACTTTATTTTATGAAGCATGTTGCAGAAGAAGCTGGAAAGATCATAATGGGCTTCTGGGGCACTGATGTCCGGTCTAAATTCAAGGATGATAAATCTGTCGTTACTGAAGCTGATTTAAGGGTCAGTGACTTTGTCCAAAAGGCCTTCTCAGAGGAATTCCCTGATTGCGGTTTATTGACAGAGGAAAGTAATAATTCTGATGAAAGACTTGGCAGGAAAGGAGTCTTTATTGTAGATGAGTTGGATGGCAGCGGAGATTTCAAGAGAAAAGAGAGCGATTTCTGCTTTCTTTGTGCTTATGTTGAGAATGGAGTTCCTATCATCGGCGTGGTTTATGAGCCGCAAAAGAACAGGATGTTCTTTGCAAAAAAGGGTTTTGGCGCATATTTGACTCTAAGGGATAAGACAATGAAGCTAAATCCGCTAAATCCTGTGGAATGGAAAGATTCCATTGTTGGCCATCCCAAAAATTACAAGGGAGACAAGTATAAAATGCTTTATGAGATGATGGGGATACCTGAAAGCAGGCTCTTGGGTTCAGGAAGTATGGGCACAAGGATGATGCAGGTTGCCCTTCAGCAGACCCATCTTATCCTGGGCTACTCAAAGAATCTCAAAGAGTGGGATACTGCAGCAGGACACGCAGTCCTTGGAGCAAGGGGCATAAGCGTGACAGATGTCTATGGGAAGCCACTATTATACAACAAAGAAAACCCTGTGACAGAGAACGGAATCCTTGTTGTGCATCCTGACATAAAGAAGATCACTCTTGAGAAACTGGCAGAATGTTATGATAAATTGGATATATAATCTATTCTTGGACAGCATTTTAGAGATAAGAAATTATTGCGCCACGCAGTGGCGGTGCGACGGTCTGCTCACTACGTTCGCAGCCCTACTCGGCACTCCGTAGGAGCCAACCCTCGCCTCGTCGCACGCCACCGAATGGGAACGGTTCC
>DATDWE010000075.1:0-9358 GCA_035289765.1 Candidatus Nanoarchaeia archaeon | reverse complement strand
TAATGTCTACTCCTCTCTCACTTTTTGCAGGATTGTGCTGATCTTTAGGAGCCCTATGAGGACCATAATCTACATCAGGAACATGATCATAAAGCGGCACTTGTATTTCTGGTCGTTTTCTCCTTTCCTTATCCCATCTGATAATATCAGGAGATATATATGGAACTTCTGGAATTTCACAACCAGGTTTCTTACCTACAGGAGGTATGTAGAATGTACCTGGAGGTAAATCTCCTGGATTTATATCAAAATCATTTATCGAAACTCTTTCTACTGGCATTCAGACCACCTCGCTGCATAATAATAAGTATTACTCCTATTTAAACCTTTTGTTTTTTTACTACTATTAAGTGAGTAATATACAACAAGTGAGTACTGTGCGCAATTAGGCACGAATTCAAACCCCTAAAAGTGCTGTATTATGGCTTACCAGGCTCTATAAACCCATTCTACAAACAAAAGATTTATAAACAAAAGCATCTTCTTAAAACAAGGATAAACGCCCTCCAGAGAGCCTATAGAGGCTGTATTCAAGCTTTATACAAGGTCTGATAAACTGATTAATTGGAGAGACCCCCTACAAAATGACAGACAATCCAGAAAAACAGCAGGAAAAGGCTGAGAATAAGCCAGAACAGGATTATAAAGAAGGTAGAGAGAGTTACAGGGCTGAAGCAATCCAGGTTCTGGGGGGGACAGAGGCTGTAAGGAAAAGGCCTGCGATGTATATAGGATCCACAGGCATTGATGGGCTGCATCATCTGGTATATGAGATTGTTGACAACTCAGTGGATGAGGCTCTTGTAGGCTACTGCACAGAGATCATTGTGATAATAAACAGAGACAATTCTGTGACAGTTATTGATAATGGCAGGGGAATACCTGTTGACAAGCATCCCAAATTTGACATGTCTGCTCTGGAAGTGGTGTTGACAAAGCTGCATGCTGGCGGAAAGTTCTCTAGAAAGACATACAAGGTCGCAGGAGGCCTGCATGGCGTAGGAATGTCTGTTGTCAATGCCCTCTCAAAGAAGCTCATAGTAAAAGTCAAGAGGGATGATCACATCTATGAGCAGGAATATTCTGTAGGAAAACCTGTCACAACTCTGCAGGTGGGCGAGCGCACAACTGAGACAGGAACAGATATCACATTCTGGCCAGACAATGAGATCTTCGAGACAACTGAGTTCCATTTCGACATCCTTTCCTCAAGGCTGAGAGAGCTCGCTTTCCTGAACAAGGGCCTCAGGATAATGCTCAAGGACGACAGGACAGGAAGAGAGGAATCGTTCCATTATGAAGGAGGGATAAAATCTTTTGTTGAGTACATGAACAAGAACAAAAATCCTCTCCATAATGTGATATATTTCCAGAAAGAGAAGAACGGAATAATGCTTGAGATAGCCATGGCATACAATGACGGCTACCAGGAGAATGTGTTCTCATTCGCAAACAGCATCAACACAAGAGAGGGCGGAACCCACCTTGCTGGATTCAAGACAGCCCTCACAAGAGCGATGAATAAGTATGGTGAAGAGAAAAGGATTCTTGATGGAATAAAACTTACAAGTGAGGACACAAGAGAAGGATTGAGCGCAGTCATATCAATAAAGCTCCCTGAACCTCAGTTTGAAGGCCAGACAAAGACAAAGCTGGGCAATTCAGAGGTAAAGGGGATTGTTGACTCTCTTGTGAATTCTGGATTGACAACATTCTTGGAGGAGAATCCCTCTATTGCAAGGACTGTGATTGAGAAATGCTCGACAGCAGCGAAGGCAAGGGAGGCGGCAAGGAAGGCAAGGGAGCTCACAAGAAGGAAATCAGTTTTTGAAGGAGGCGGGCTTCCCGGAAAGCTCGCTGACTGCTCGACACAGGATCCTGCAAGGTCAGAGCTGTTCATTGTAGAGGGCGACAGTGCAGGCGGCAGCAGCAAGCAGGGCCGTGACAGAGAGACGCAGGCAATACTTCCTCTGAGAGGGAAGATACTGAATGTTGAGAAAGCAAGACTGCACAAGATATTCGCAAACAATGAGATAGTCTCGATGATAACTGCAATAGGGACTGGAATCGGTGATGAATTCAATATTGGAAAAGCAAGATACCACAAGATAATCATAATGACAGATGCGGATGTTGATGGAAGCCACATAACAACACTGCTGCTTACTTTCTTTTACAGGCACATGGTGCCCCTTATAGAGAACGGGTATATCTACCTTGCAATGCCCCCCCTTTACAGGGTATCAAAAGGCAAATCACATCAGTATGTATATTCAGATGCAGAAAAAGACAAGGCTGTCAAGGAGATAGGGGAAGAGGGAGTGACGATACAGAGATACAAAGGGCTTGGAGAGATGAACCCCACGCAGCTATGGGATACTACAATGGATCCTCAGCAGAGGATAATAAAGAAGATAACGATTGAGGATGTTGTGAAGGCAGACAAGATATTCACAATCCTTATGGGAGATGAAGTGGAGCCCAGAAGGAAGTTCATTGAGGACAATGCAAGGAAGGCTGTGAACCTGGATGTCTGAGAATGAGAAACATAGAGCTTCTTTACTGTCATAAAGGCAAGGATAAAAGAACCCTCTTAGAGGACTGTATCGCTGAACTCAATAAGAAAGGAGGATTGAAACGTCCTTTTCCCAATGAGGACCAGCCAAGGATACCTCTTGTTGTGGATGTTGAAGAAGATGGCCCTGGACAGAGAAGGGTTATGGTGTATGCAGAAAGCCTTGGCAGGAATGATATAGACAACAGGATTGAGGCAGATTATGACAGGAAAACAGGCAAAGAGACTGTCACAATGCCTTATGGCTGGTGCGGCCTTCACCTTTATTTTGAGAGGAAAGGCTTCAGCACAGAAAGACAATAGGAAGGGCTTTTATCATATCATTCCGCTTAATAGGCATGGATTCCCGAAATCTTTATAAATAGCCCTTTTTCCCGTATATATTCTTATGGCAAAGGCTAAAGCAAAAGTGCAGGTAGTTGACAAATGGAAGAAGAAGAGATGGCATAGGATCATTGCTCCAAAGATATTCAACGAGCAGGTCATAGGAGAGACCATCTCAGCAGAGCCTAACCTGCTTTCTGGCAGGACCATATCGCTCAATCTGATGCATCTCACAAGAGACATGAAGAAACAGAACATGAACCTTATATTTGAGATTGTCAAGGTTCTCGGAGACACCGCCTATACAGATATAAAGCAGTTTGAGATACATCCCTCTTCAATAAGGAGATTTGTCAGGAAAGGAAAGAAGAGGATAGATGATTCTTTCATGTGCCTCACAGCAGACAGCAGGAAAGTGAGGATAAAACCGCTTATGATCACATCAAGCTCTGTAAAGGGATCAATAATAACATCACTCAGGAAGAAAGCAAGGGAATTCCTTGTATCAAGGATCAGGAAGACAAACAGCGATGTCCTTGTGCAGGATATTGTCAACCACAGGCTCCAGAAAGAGATCAGGGATGCTGTTAGCAAGATATACCCAATCAAGATATCAGAGATAAGGGTGCTCTCTTTTGTGAAAGAGGAAAAGAAAGAAGGAACAGCAGAAGCAGAGCCTGCTGCAGAGAAGACAGAAGAGCCAAGGGCTGAAGAGAAGATTGAAGAGAGAACAGAGGAAAAGAAAGAAGCAGAAACAGAGGATGAAAAGGAAGAGAAGAAGCCCAAAAAGAAGAAAGAGGCCAAGAAAGAGCCTGAGAAGAAGGAAGAAAAAGAGAAGGAGACTGAAGAAACGATTGAGGAGCAGGGGTGAGTCCGATAGCAGAAGAAAACAAGGGGCAAAAGAAGCCTTACCCTGTTATTGACAAAGATAAATGCAAGGGATGCGGAACCTGCGCAAGTGTCTGCCCTGTAGAAGTGTTTGTTCTTGAGAAAGGAAAATCATTCGCTAAAAAGCCAGATGAGTGCATAGGCTGCCATGCATGCGCCAGCCAGTGCCCTGTGGAAGCTATAAAGATTATTGAGTAAATTTTATATTATGGACCTATTTCTTGCTGCTTTATGGAAAAACTGAAGATAGGCAATATTGTCATTGATACACCAGTAATCCTTGCGCCAATGGCAGGCGTGAACTGCGCAGCATTCAGGCTGCTATGCAGGGAATATGGCGCCGGCATAGTCTCAACGCCAATGCTCGTCGCAAACCAGGTGGCTGCCAATCCTGACAAGATAATAGAGAGGACGTGCTATCTGGAAAAGGAGAAACCGGTGCTCACTCAGCTTGCAGGCTCAGACAAGAAGCTGATGGGGGATGCTGCAAGGATTGTGGATGAATTCTCTGACATAATTGATGTCAATCTAGGATGCCCTGAGAAGGATATACTTGCGCTCAAGGCAGGCGCTTTCTTTGTTAAGCATCCTGAGCAGATAAGCAAGGCAGTGTCTCCTGTGGTGTCAGCAACAAACAAGCCTGTTACAGCCAAGATAAGGATTGGCTGGGATGAAAGCTCAATCAAAACACTGGAGATTGTCAAGATCCTTGAGGACCTCGGAGTCTCTGCGATAACAATACATGCCAGGACAAAGGAACAGAAGTACACTGGAAAGGCTGACTGGAATGAGATAAAGAAGGCAAAGGAGAAGGCAAACATTCCAATAATAGGAAACGGAGATATATTCAAGCCAGGCACTGCAAAGGCAATGGTTGAGCAGACAAAATGCGATGCTGTGATGGTAGGCAGGGGAGCTATTGGCAACCCTCTTCTGTTCAAAGGGGTAAAGGCTTTGCTTGAGAATGGAAAGGGTGTCCCTGAGCCTGGCGAAGAGGAGAAGATAGATTCTTTCATGAGGTTCCTTGATTACTACAAGAGATATGAGAAAGTAAGGAGCTTCTCAGAGCTCAGGCAGCACGCGATGTGGTTCACAAAAGGCCTCAAAGGGGCCAGAACTCTCAGAAACAGCCTGATGAGAGCAGAGAACATTGACCAGATCCTTGGTCTTTATTCCAGGATTTCATAAAATATTTATATTAAAGCATATGACTGCTTTTGATGAAGCATTCAATAAAAGTGGGATTCTCATTTGGCCTTACTTCAGGGATTATAACCACATTAGGGCTCATAGTGGGGCTTCATGCAGGAACACACTCAAGACTTGCGATATTGGGTGGAATCATAACTATAGCAGTAGCTGACGCATTCTCAGACGCCCTTGGCATCCACATATCAGAGGAGTCAGAGAACAAGCATAGCCAAAAGGAGATATGGGAGTCTACGTTCTCCACTTTCATCTCAAAATTCTTTTTTGCGCTGACCTTTGCTGTGCCTGTGCTGTTGTTTGAGCTTTCCACAGCCATTATTGTAAGCATTGCGTGGGGATTATCACTGCTCAGCATCCTCAGCGTTTATATAGCAAGGCAGGAAAAAGCAAGGGTATGGAAAGTCCTTTCAGAGCACCTCCTGATTGCAGTGATGGTCATAATAATAACACATTATCTCGGCGACTGGGCATCGTCAGCGTTTGTGTAAGCAGAGACAAGAAGATTTTTAAATGACAACAGGCAATCAGGATAAAAAAGGCAATAATAGGTGAGCAACATGGCATTAGATACGCAATTGGGAGTGCAGATCCTTTTTACACTTGGCATAACTAATGTCATCTTTCTTCTGCTGGTCGCATCCTCATGCAGGTGTATGGGCATGCACAACCTGACAAGAAGATTCATGAATTATTCATGGTATCTTAAGTTCTATAACAAGCACTGCTATTATTGGTATGGCTTCTTCATATCTGTTCTGCTGCATGCAACACTGGCAATCTACCTGTTTGGAATACCTTTCTGAAATTGTATTGATTTAGAATCTCTAGGGTAAAGCATCACTGCCTGATATATTTTCCGACAAGCTCTGCCTTTGCTAGGATATGGCCCTGCATTGCCTTCTCTAAATCCTTTTTAGAGGCTCCTGGCTTGATGCTAAGCCCTGTATCAAGCGCGTAAAGCTTAAAGAAATACCTGTGGGTGCCAGAAGGCGGGCATGGCCCTCCATAAGAAGTCTTCCTGAAATCATTTGTCCCTTCTACACCTGGCGTACTGTCTTTCTCTATTTTATTTGTAGGAGTGATATTCCATACAACCCAATGCACCCACACACCAGCAGGCGCATCAGGGTCATCCATGATTAATGCAAGTGTCTTTGTTCCTTTAGGAATATCGCCAATATCAAGAGCTGGATTGATGTTATCGCCGTCGCATGTGTACTCAGGAGGGATCATCCCATTGTTTACAAAAGCAGGGCTTGACAATCTCATGACATCTTCACCAATTTTTCCAATTTCGCCAATCTCTTCTTGCAGGGTTTCTTCTGAAGCGCAGCCTGAAATAAATAGAATAAAGGCAAATAACAAAAACTTGTTCATTTTACCTGAATTTTCCTTCTCTTGAAAGGCCTTCTATTGCCAGCCTTAATTTCTCGATGTGCTTCTCGACGTCTTTCTCAATCTCTTCGCACATGGCATGGCACAGCGCATGACCGCTGTCCTTGGCATCCTTTTTTGCATGATTCTTCAGGTACCAGTCTATCCTGCTCAGATCATGCATGAGCCTTATCTTATTGTAGTTGCAGTTTGAAAGCATCTGCATCACCTCTTCTTTTCTGTATAGATATATCCTGTTGTTTTAATAATTTTCTGTTTAATAGTATATAATCCTTTTTTTAGCAGCTGCGTCTGACCCTGCAATAAGGGATTGTGTCTTTGCAGCAATGTTATTATGGCCGAGAACATCATGTATTGAGCATACCCAATCTGCTCCAACTCTTATCACTTCTTTATAATTCTGGCGATCTATCCCGCCGATTGCGACAATAGGCACCCGGGGAATATCGCCGAAGTCCATTCTTGATCTCATAACTTCAAGAGTCTCCAGACCGCATGGCTTCCTGTTGCCGTCAATTTTTGTTGATGTTGGAAGAATTGGGCTTAGGCTTATATAATCAGCGCCGGATCTTATCGCATACTCGGCCTGCATTAAGTCTGAAGCAGAAACACCTATTATCTTGTTAGGACCGAGCATTGCTCTTGCCATCCAATAAGAGATGTCGCTTTGCCCGACATGCACGCCGTCTGCATCAGCAGCAATAGCAATATCAAGATGGTCATTTACAATGAACATTGCATTGTATTTCCTTGTAAGCGCCCTGATTCCCAAGGCAATCGGAAGCATCTCTCTGTAAGGCAGTCTTTTCTCCCTGTACTGGATTACCTTTGCTCCCCCCCTGAGGGCTTCAAGTACTGTCTCAAGAACTGGCCTTGCCGTCACTGGATTGTCTGAGCTTGATGTTATAAAATAGTATCCCAATTTCCGCCTCTTTTATGTTGTATATTTTAGTGCATAACTAATATAGGTCTTTTAAATAATTTGCGTGTTTCACTGCTTGATCCCATCATAGCCCCTGAGCTCCATCTCCAGCCATATCACAGCCACAATGCTTGAAACAAGGCCCCCAATGATCATTGCGAGGGCAATTGAGAGGTAGCCAAAGCCAAACACGAACACAAAGATATAAGCCAGAGGAACTGCAACAGCAAAAACCCTTATGAGATTTACAATAAGGCCCGGCATGCCATGACCCATGCCCTGCATAACCCTGCTGATCAGCATGGTCACTGTCATCAGCGGAAATGTCAAGACATCTATCCTGAGAAAAGGCGCGCCTATTGAAAGGAGTGAAGGATCAGATGTGAAGATTCTCAGAAAAATGTGTGGAAAGACAAAGAAAACAAGGCCTATCGCTGATGTCATGAGTGTGGCTGTCTTTATCCCATACCAGCTTATGCTCCTGAGAAGGTCGTATCTTTTTGCTCCGAAGAACATTCCCACAAGAGTAAGAAGGGACAGTGAGAATGCGACTATAGGCATGATAGCAAGGCTCTCAAGCCTAGAAGCTATCCCAAAAGATGCGATATAGTCTGTGCCGAAATGCGCCATGAACCTGTTGATGAACATCACATAAAAAGAGATTATAAGGACCATAAGGCTTGCTGGGGCGCCAATCATGAATATCTCTCTGCATATCCTGAGACTTGGCTTGAAATACTTCAGCCTGAACCTAAGGTATGACTTTTTCTCCAGATAATAGATGAATAATATCAGAGAGAATAGGAATGCGATGATTGTGGCGATTGCAGCGCCCCTCACACCATAGTCCAGGCCGTAGATGAATATAGGGTCAAGGATGATATTAAGTATCAGCGCAGATATCTGGACCTTCATTGGAGTCTTTGTGTCTCCCTGCGCAGAGAACAGGCTGTTGAATACGAATGAAGGGAACATAAAGAAAACACCGTAAAGTATGATTGACATGTACTGTATCGATAGCTCCATGACATTGTTCTTTGCCCCAAAAAGCAGGAATATTGGTTTCAGGAATATCATCCCAAGCACGAAGATAATAATGGCAAGGCCTATTGAGATAAACAACCCATGAAGGGCAGCATTCTCTGCATCCTTTCTTTTGTTTGCTCCAAGGAATCTTGACACCAGTGAGTTGATTCCTGATCCCACTCCAGAGTTAAGGGCAATGAATATGAAGAAAAGAGGGAAAGCGAAAGTCAGAGCTGCTATTGACTCAGAGCCGAGCCTTCCGATGAAAGCAGTATCAACTATATTGTACAATGCCTGCACAGACATGCCCACTAGTATTGGCAGGGACATTGTGAAGAATGCTTTTTTAGGATTCCCTATGAACTCATTAACCCTGTTTTTGACCATTACAGCAAGATTTGAGAAGTTGTTTATAAAAATTTGCAATAAAAAAAGAAAAGAAGAAAAGAATTATTTTCTTTTCTTGATGGCCCTGTACACAACCCAGACAAGGATTGCTGCTATTGCATAAGGGATAAGAGAGAATACCAGGCTTAATAGGCTATTGAAGCTGCCTACAAGGTTCCTTATCAGCTGTGAGAGCTTCACAAGCGTTGTATCTGCATATTCTGACCTCTTCTCGCTGATTGTCACATACAAGGTAGAGTAGGATACCTGCTGGTCAATGCTCTTTATAGCATCCTCAAGATACTTGACAGTCCTCTCCTGGTTGAATATCCTGTCATTCAGGTTTATCTTGTCCTCAACGCTTTCTGCCTCGTTGTACATCTCCCTGTACCTCTGCAGCCTTGCTTTCTCAGCCTGCAGCTCTGAAGAGAGGTCAGTGTATCTTCCTGTGATGTCATCTGCGCTCTCGCTGAAAGACTGGATCTCTCCGATCTCCTTTATCTGGGAGACAACAGAATCGTACTTGCTGGAATCAATCTTTATCTGGTAGCTGCCGGAATAATATGATTTCCTTCCCTGATCATACTTGTTCACGTTCTCATTGAGAAGATAGGAATCGCTTGATGTGATTA
>DATDWE010000074.1:0-18143 GCA_035289765.1 Candidatus Nanoarchaeia archaeon | reverse complement strand
GCCCCTGCAAAAAATGCCATTAAATGAGCATTTTTTCTTTTTTTATTAATTTTTATATCAAATTTTATATCTAAAAAGATAGAATAGTTTATATCTTGAAACAGGAGAAGGTTAAGATATATCTTGGCAACCGATGACCTTTTCTTCTTTAGGGTGCTTTGAAAATCTTCTATTTCCATAACCTTTAAATAACTAGGTGTATTCTTAGGGTCGCATGAAAACAGGGGCAAAGGAGATCATAGAAAAGCTGCATCCTTTTGAGATAAAGGCTATTTCTGCATTAAAAGATGGCATGGCCCTGGATGAACTCTCCGAAAAAAGCGGGCTGAAGGAGATAGAGGCAATGCGGGCATTGCAATGGCTTGAGAATAAGGGCCTGGTGAAAATAAAAACAGAAGAGAAAAATGTGATTAGAATAGAAAGCAATGGCAGGACATACCTCAGGGATGGTCTCCCGGAAAAGAAGATTCTTGGTGCAATAAAGTCTTCTCCGCTTTCATTTGACAAAATAAAGAAAGAGCTAAAGCTCGGCAACGAGGAATTCAATGTGTGCATCGGGCTGTTAAAATCAAAAATGGCCGTTAATATAAAAGAAGGCACACTTGAGATTACGGCGCAGGGGGCAAATCTTATTGACAAAGAAACTCTGGAGGAGAAATTCCTTAAAAGGCTGAGCAAGGCTGAAGTTCAGGCAAATGACCTTTCTCCTGAAGAAAGATTTGCTTATGGGCTTCTCAAAAAAAGAAAGAATGTGCTGAGGGAAGACAAGATCAAGATAAAATCCGCTGAACTTACTGAACTTGGAAGGGACATAAAGAAGCAAAAGCCAGAAACAGCAGACTTGGTTGAGAGACTGACCCAGGACATGATAAAAAGAGGATCTTGGAAGGGAAAATCATTCAGAAGATATGACATCAAAATAAATGTTCCACAAATAAATGGAGGAAAAAGGCACTTTGTCAATCAAACCATCCAGAGCATAAAGAGGATATGGCTTGATATGGGATTTAAGGAGATGACAGGGCCAATGCTTGACACATCATTCTGGAATTTTGATGCGCTTTTCACAGCCCAGGATCACCCTGTTAGGGAGCTGCAGGATACATTTTACATAAAAACCCCTGCCAAAGGCAGACTGCCGAACAAGGAGATTGTCCAGGCGGTCAAGGAGATGCATGAGGGAGGAGGGGGTATAGGGAGCAGCGGATGGGGTTATAAATGGGATCCTGAGGAGGCCAAGAAGAATGTGTTGAGAACGCATACAACAATATTGAGCGCAAAGACTTTGGCCAAACTAAAAGAAGAAGACCTTCCAGCAAAATTTTTCTCTGTAGCAAAATGCTTCAGAAATGAAGCGCTGGACTGGAAGCATCTTTTTGAGCTTTACCAGGTAGAAGGAATAGTGGTTGACCCAGACGCAAACTTCAGAAATCTTCTGGGGTATCTGAAGGCTTTTTTTAACAAACTGGGTTTTGAAAGAGTAAGGATACAACCAGCATACTTCCCATACACAGAACCGTCAGCAGAGGTTCATGTATTCCATCCTGTGAAGAAGCAGTGGATTGAGCTTGCTGGCTCAGGCATATTCAGGCCAGAGGTTGTTGTGCCGCTCCTTGGGAAGGATGTTCCTGTTCTTGCGTGGGGTATGGGTCTGGAGAGAAGCATATCTGAATTTTTCAGCATATCAGACATCAGGCAGTTATACTCTAATGATCTTAAACAGCTGAGGGAGATAAAAATCTGGAGGTAATTTATGGAGATTACAATTGTGTTGGGTGTCGCTGGCTTTGCGCTTTTGCTTTTGGCTTATGTGATGGCGTTGTTTGGCAGACTAAAGCAGGACTCATGGACATTTGATATATTAAACATTGTAGGTGCCCTGTTGCTGGTGTATTACACTTATAAGGAGAACGCCATAATATTTTCGGTGCTGCTTTTGGCGTGGGCATTTGTTGCGGTCTTGAACATGATAAAACTGGTGATGAAGAAATGAAAAACATGCAATTGACCCTGGCCGACAAAAGCATAGATTCCTTCATTGAAGAGCTTAAGAAACTTAAGCAAGACAACAACAGGATTATAAGGATGGGTGGAGAAAAAGGAGGCTCAGAGCTGATAATAATACACGCCAATTTTAGGGCTCCATCAAAAGAGAAGGCGAAATTAGGAGATAAAGAAGAATAAAATGCCAACAGTAACGTTAAATAAAAGCGTCTTTGAAAGGCTTGTAGGAAAAAAGCTTCCTTTAGAGGTTCTTAAGGATAGGATAAGTTATCTGGGAACAGATCTGGAGAGAATAGAGGGCAATGAGATTCATGTTGAGGTGTTCCCAAACAGGCCGGATATGCTTTCAGAACAGGGGTTTGCAAGGGCATTCTCCACGTTTGTGGGAGCAAGAAAAGGCATAAAAGAGTACAGTGTGAAGAAGTCAGGAGAGAAGGTCATAATAGACAAGTCTCTCAAGGGAGTAAGACCTTTCACTGCCTGCGCAATTGTAAAGAATCTTAAGTTTGATGATGAAAGAATAAGGGAGGTTGTGCAGATCCAGGAGAAGCTGCACGTGACTTATGGAAGAAATAGGAAAAAGGCTGCAATAGGCATATACCCATATGAAAAAATAAAACCTCCAATACGATTTTTGGCAAGAAAGGCAGAAGAAATAAGATTTGCGCCTCTTGAATCGGGCAGGGCTATGACTGGCCGGCAGATACTCTCCCAGAACCCCGCAGGCAGGGAGTATGCGCATCTTTTAGAGGGTCTGGAAAGGTTTCCCATATTCATAGATGCAAACAACAACATACTCTCAATGCCCCCAATAATAAACTCCCATGAGACAGGAAAGATAACCGGCAACACAAAAGAAGTTTTCATTGAGTGCTCTGGATTTAACTTTGATGTTCTGAGCGCCTGCCTTAATATAATAGTTACTGCGCTTGCTGACATGGGCGGGGAGATTTATTCTATGGAGCTTGAATATCCTGATGGAAGCAGAACAACGCCGAACCTTGCTCCTAAAAAGATAAGGGTGGATGTGGATTATATCAATAAACGGCTTGGCCTGGATTTGGATGTTAAAAGGATAAAACAGCTTTTTGAAAGCATGGGTTATGGGTATGATAATGGGTATGCGCTTGTGCCTTCTTACAGGGCAGATATTTTGCACCAGGCTGACCTGGCAGAGGATGTTGCAATAGCTTATGGTTACGAGAATTTCAGGGAAGAGATACCAAAAGTGGCTACAACAGGAGAAGAGAACAGTTTTAATGTGTTCTGCGACAAAGTTGCTGAGATACTTGTGGGGCTGGGTTTTATGGAAACGAACACATACAACCTTATAGACAAGGATACTCAGACAAAGCTATGCAATACAGAGATGCGTGTCATAGAGCTGATAGATCCTGTAAGCAGCGAGTATAACTCATTGAGGGCGTGGATGGCGCCAAGCCTGCTGGAAGTGCTTAAAAAGAACAAGCATAATGAATATCCCCAGAATATCTTTAATATAGGGACGGTATTCAGGGAAGACAATAAAACAGAAAGCGGAGTTATTGAAGCTGTGAGGCTTTGCGTGATTATTTGCAATCAAAACGCAGGATTCACAGAGATAAAACAGGTATTGGATTATCTTTTCAGGATGTTTGATCTGAGATATGGAATGATGGAAGCAGAGCATCCTTCTTTCATCCCGGGCAGGACGGGAAGGGTCACCATGAACAATGAAAAGGTAGCCTATATCGGAGAGTTCGCTCCTGAGGTCATCAAAAATTTTGATCTGGATATGCCTGCTGCTTGTTTTGAGCTTAATCTAACTGATCTTTACAGAAATATAGGAAAGTGATTAGAAGGATTATTTCTTTTTGTCGCCCTTTTTGTCTGCTTTCTTTGGCTCTTTGCCGGCTTCCTTTAATTCTGCCTTCTCTTTCTTTTTTCTAGATTTAACAGGTTTTGCCGCTGTTTTTTTGGGTTTTGTCTCTCTTGCTTCAAGCTTAAGTTTGCTGAACTCTTTGGCAATATCAGAATGAGAGGCGCCTTTCTTGATCTTCAGAACAGCATCAAGAGGCTCAATATGGTTGACATTGCATTTCCTTCTCCTGGTCTGGCCATCAATCAAGACAGTTTTATTGTCGATGACATCCACAATAACGCACTTTTTTCCTGCGTCTCTTCCTGCAATCTTAACACACATTCTTCCTATCTCAATCATATCAAGCACCTGTTCTTGCTATTGCAATGATTTTCTTTCTCATGCACCTGGAACAAAGATTTCCTGCGTATGGCCTTTGTGGCCTTTTCTTTGATTTTGACATGCTTCTCATCTTGTAAGGTCTTTCCCTTGGAACGCCCTTTAATAAAGCGCCACAGCTGCCGCATACGGCATTTCTTGGCTTTCTTTTCCTGTACTGCAGCTTTATCTTGCTGCTTGGGACTCTTCTAAAAACCCTTCTCAGTGTCCTTGATTTGTATCTACCTGACGGCATTTTAACCCCAGTTTTACAGAGATTTGGGTCTATTTATAAATGTTTTTATAGTATGATGCCACCAAAAAACGAAAGGTTTAAAAAGGGAAATCCCCCATAATAGTACATAGAGGGGCCAAGAAATTGCTTAAAACGCTTGATTGTCGGTTTATGGAGAACATAAACATATTTCTAAAATGAAGTTATCAAACAAGGTTCTGGAAGAGGTGATAATTGAAGTCGCCGGAGAGGATGTTTTAGTACTTGTCAAAGCATTAAAAAACAAGAAGAACGTATCTGAATTCAAGCTGGCAGAGAAAATAGGGCAGGAAGTCAACGCAACAAGAAACATGCTCTACAGGCTTTACAAGGCAAACTTGGTTTCTTTTATAAGAAAAAAAGATAAGGTCAAGGGGTGGTATATCTACTATTGGACATTCAAAACAAAGAACATCAAGCATCTCGCTTCTGAGATAAAAAAGAAAAGGGCTGCGCAACTAAAGGAGAGGCTTGACAGGGAAAAGGAAGGGCAGTTTTACATCTGTCCTCAAAAATGTATGAGATTAAACTTTGATCAGGCAGTAGATTTTCAGTTCAAGTGCCCAGAGTGCGGGGGACTGATGGAGCTTGATAATAATGAGGAGAAGATCAGGGAGATAGAGAAGGAGATAAAGGAGATAGAGAAAGAGTTAAAAAACAGATAAAAAGATGGGAAAAAAGAGGGTGGTTGTCGGTTTTGCAGACTCGAGAAATCTAGCCAGAGCAGTCGCAAAAAGGTCAAGAAGCGAATACACAGAAGCCGAGCTAAAAGATTTTCCTGATAAAGAGAGTTACTTAAGATACAAAACAGACCTCAAAGGAAAGAGGGTGTATATTCTAAGATCATTAAATGACCCAAACAGGAAGATAGTGGAACTTCTTCTGGCAGCATACACGGCAAAGGAGCTTGGCGCAAAAAAAGTTATACTTATAGCACCTTATCTCTGTTATATGAGGCAGGATAAACGGTTCAAGCCAGGAGAGGCTATAAGCAGCAAGATAATTGCGCGCCTTTTTAATGCTTGTTTTGATGAACTAATTACCGTAGATCCCCATCTGCATAGATACAAAAGTCTTAATGACATATTTATCATAAAGTCAAAAAAACTCACTGCAGTGCAGCCAATTGCAGATTTCATAAAGAAAAACATCAAAACGCCGTTTATACTCGGGCCTGACATGGAGTCTTATCAATGGGCGAGAAAAGTTGCAAGTTCCCTGAAATGCGGGGTTGACGTGCTCAAAAAACACAGGTATGGCTCTGAAACTGTAAGAATTAAAATAAAGGAAGGGCTTGATTTGAAAGACAAAGGAGTAGTCATAGTGGATGATGTCATAAGCACAGGCCATACTGTCATGGAAGTGGTAAAAGATGTGAAGGCTCTTGGGGCAAAGAAGATTTATTGCGTGTGCACACATGGTGTATTCGCAGAAGATTCTTTAAGGAAGATAAGGCGGCTTGGCGCTTCTGTCTATTCAACAAACACAATAGAGAATGCTGTGAGTGAAATAGATGTCACAGAAATGATAACAAAAGAAATTAAATAACCTATCTTTTCTTTTTGAGCAGTCCTTCTATTTTCTGCTCCTCTCTCTCTATCCTGACTTCTTCTTTCATTATCTTGTTGGCTATTCTTTCGATGTTCACATCTACTCTTGCAATCCTTCTTTCCATTAGAACAAGAATTCTAAGGCTATATACGATTGCAGCTAGTGTTCCGATGATTATCGCCAGAATGACGCCACTAAGGTCTAAAGCCATGTTGAATCACCTTCTTTTTTTTGTTATATATGATAGAAGCCTTTGTATATAAAAATCTTTCTTTTTATTGCGCTCTCGCTTCAATGGGATTCAAAAGCAGGCAAACGATGTTTTTCCTATTCTGCCTTAAGGTTATCCCACTCAGAATCAAAGAATCTTTGTAGTGTTTTCGCAAAAAAGCTTGTGTTAACCCACACGCCCGCATCATATGTTGGATGCACTTTAGAATCATCCAGAAGCATGAAAACAATCTCCTTCTCGTCGATAACACAGAATCTTGAATTCAGGGAGCTGCTGTGTTTGACATCTGCAACGCCCTTAAAGTTCTTAACTGATTTTTCAGACTCTTTTGTTATAGGTGCTATTATCCTTATTGAAACGCCTTTGTCTTTTGCTTTTTTCATGGACTGCCTGAGAGCCTCTGATTTTCTTATAAGGCCCTGTTCGGTTGTCGCAATAATAACAGATTTTTTTGCGTTTTTGATCATGGATTCTAGGTGATTGTAGAGTGAGGATCTCCCTTTAAGGGCACCGCTCAGGTCTGATGGCTCAACAAGATCAACGCCCTGGGTATGGAGAACATTCAGTTCCTTGAGAATATCAGAATCCTTCAGGCCTTCGAGCATTTTTGTTTGTGTGTCTGCGTCCTCCTTGAGGTTCTTCTTAACTCTTTCAAGGACTTCCTCTGGAGGCACTGCTATATATTTTATTGGCTTGCCTATCTTCATGACAATAAACCCTTTCTTCTCAAGGCTCTCAAGAACATCATAAGACCTTGATCTTGGCACATTTGCGATGTCACTCAGTTCCCCTGCTGTAGAGACTCCTCTGCTGAGCAATGCAGTCCAAAGCTTGCTTTCGTAGGTGTTTAGACCAAAATCTCTTAATTTGCTTAAAAATTGTTTTTGCACTAACATGATTATACCTCTTAATCTTAAAACGCCCTATAGAACCTCTTTTGATGGATATGGCCTAAATCAGCCATACTGCTGCTGTTTTTTATGTTGGTAGACAGACATTATATATAAATCTTTCGTTTTTTAGTATTGGGTAGTAATGAAAATGATATTTGGGGGTGATTTGTATATTAGAGGTTATGGAACCAGGCACCCCCTGATTGCGTTTGGAAAATATATTTTGATTTATTATATATTAGTTTTATGGTTTTTTAAATGTTTTTTAATACTGAACTTTAATTTTCAATATTGAAATTAATATATATTATAATTAATAATTTAATTGTTTTTTTTAATATATCGATTTTCCACTGGAAACAAAGGGGGGTCACACCAACTTAACCATATATTTTACAAAATATATATCATATAACAAAAGCCTTTATTAAGGCAATTGCAATACCTTTTTTAACCTTTGTTTCGAGTGGAGCAAAAGAGGGGGCGCGATGATAAAAAAGGGACTTACGGGATATTTTGAAGATTTTCTTAAAAAAGAACCCATTTTTGTCAATAAGTCAGTTCTTCAGTCCAATTACCACCCAATTGAAATACCACACCGAGAGGGCCAAATGAACCAGATTGCTCAAACTCTTGCGCCAGCGCTCAGGAACAACAAACCATCTAATCTTTTTATTTATGGGAAGACAGGCACAGGAAAAACCGTCTCTGTAAACCATACCGCAGATCAGATGCTGGGTGTAGCAGCGCAGAATGGCAACAAGAATCTAAAAGTCATATACATCAACTGTAAGCTAAAAAAAATAGCAGATACTGAATACAGGCTCATAGCGCAGCTTTCTCGGGAGCTAGGCAAGGAAATTCCAATAACAGGGCTCCCTACAGATGAAGTTTATAAAATATTCTTCAGCGCACTAGAAGAAAAAAGGACAACCCTCATACTGGTTCTTGATGAAATAGACCAACTGATGAAAAAGACAGGAGACGAAATACTGTACAACCTCACAAGGATCAATTCTGAGCTCACCAACTCACAGGTCTCAATAATAGGCATCTCTAATGACCTGATCTTCGCAGACAACCTAGACCCAAGAGTTAAGAGTTCCTTGTCAGAGGAGGAGATAATCTTCCCGCCATACAATGCTTTGCAGATACAAGACATTCTCAAACAAAGATCATCAAAGGCGTTCAAAGAGGGGGTTCTTGAACCAGGTGTCATAGAGAAATGTGCTGCATATGCTGCCAGAGAGCATGGTGATGCGCGCAGAGCCCTTGAGCTTCTGAGAGTCTCTGCTGAATTAGCTGAAAGAAACGGCAGAGCCAAAGTGAGCATTCATGACATTGATGATGCAGAAGAGAAGATTGAAAGGGAGAGAGTAGTTGACATTGTGATTGCTCAACCAAAACAGTTTCAGACCACGCTTTATTCTATCCTGCAGGTATCTGCAGGTCAGCGCGGCCTTATATCCACAGGCGAGGTCTATGAAGTTTATAAAAAGGTTTGCTATAAAACAGGCACAAGGCCACTCACCCAAAGAAGAGTGTCTGATATTGTGGCTGAACTTGATATGCTTGGTATCATCAACGCAAAAGTAACCTCCAAAGGGAGGTATGGAAGGACCAGAGAGATTGAACTGGCAATCAACGACAGCATTCTTAACAAAACAAAGAAAATACTGGAAAAGGACTTAGATCTCAACACAGAAGGCTGAAGATGGATTCAAACTTATCAGCTAAAAGAAAAGAAGTAGCTGGCTTTTTCCTAGACAACAATATGCTTTTAAGCAAAGACTTTATAGAAAAGGTAAGCAGCGACTTCGACAAACAAAGATTTTACGAGTGGCTGAATGCCAAAGCAGGCAAGGAAAATCTCCTGCTGCTGAATAATCATGTCATCGACATCCTGAACGAAGGTTGCGCAACCTATGACTGGTCTGTTTTTGAGAGAACAAAGGCCCTCGAGGAAAAGGGCATTGACAGGAAATCTCACAATGACCTTTTGGAATCTATTAAAAACAGAAATGCCAGCACCAACAGAACTGCAGAAGGACACTCTTGCGTGTCTGTTATATCCTCATATGATCAGGAGCCAAAGAAGAAAGAAATAAGCGATTTCATCTACCTTTTCAATAAACGGTATGAAGCCATCAAAAGGATACTCTTGAACAGGCAGGAACTGCAGAGCGCAACATCCATATCAAGATTATCCAACAAAAAGGACAAGAGCGCATGCTCTGTGATAGGGTCTGTCATGGATAAATCAACCACAGCCAATGGCAACATCATGCTAACCCTTGAGGACCAGACAGGCACAATAAAAGTGTTTTTCGGCAAGAACAAGCCAGAACTTTTTGAGCTTGCAAGGGAAATTGTCCTTGATGAGGTGATAGGCGTAACAGGAACCAACGGAGACAACATAATTTTTGCGAATAATATCCTTCTGCCTGATATGCCTGTGCACAAGGAGATAAAGAAATCTCCAGACAAGTGCTACGCTGTTTTCTTGTCAGACCTTCATGTCGGCAGCGACAAATTCCTGCCCGGCGAGTTCAGGAAGTTTCTTTCATGGATCAGGGGGGAAACCGGCACAGAATCCCAAAAATTTATTGCATCAAAGGTCAAATATATATTCATTGTGGGAGACCTTGTTGATGGTGTTGGCATTTATCCTGAACAGGATTCTGAGCTAGAAATAAAAGACATCTATGAACAGTACACAGAATGCGCCATGCTCCTCAAAGAAATACCAAACCATATTCGCATAATAATCTGTCCTGGAAATCATGATGCCCTCAGAATTTCAGAACCGCAACCCCAGTTGAGCAGGGAATATGCCAAATCTCTGTGGGGCCTGAACAATGTGATAATGGTCAGCAATCCTGCCCTTGTGAACATCCACTCTTCAGAAAATTTTCCTGGTTTTGATGTCCTGCTTTATCATGGTTACAGTTTTGATTATTATGTGGCCAATGTCGATCCTATAAGGGAAAAAGGAGGTTACGACCGCGCTGACCTCATAATGAAATTCCTACTGCAAAGAAGACACCTTGCACCCGCATACACTTCAACACTTTATGTTGCTGATCCCCAAAAAGATCACCTTGTATTGGAAAGGCCACCTGATTTTTTTGCCACCGGCCACATACACAAGTCCTATGTGGCAAGCTATAGGAACATCACCACTATCTGCGGAAGCTGCTGGCAGTCGACCACAACATTCCAGGAGAAAGTTGGCCATAATCCAGAGCCCGCCAGAGTCCCGATTGTGGACCTGAACACACGAAAAGTGAAGATTCTGAGGTTTGACAAATGAAGTATCTAGACAAGGTTTATGGGCCGCAGGAAGTAAAAGACAAACTTGCTTTAAGCATAATAAAGACCAAGGAAATGCAGAGGTTAAAAGGGGTAAACCAGTATGGCGCTCTAAAATATATAACTCCTTGGATGACTACAACAAGATTTGAGCACTGCCTGGGCGTTTATTCTTTGTTGAAAAGACTTGGCGCGTCAAGAGAAGAGCAGATTGCAGGGCTTATACACGATATAGGCCATACAGCATTTTCTCATGTATATGATTATGTTGTTGGAAGATTAGAGGAACAGGATTCTAATGATGAGGCGCAGGCTGGGGTCGTTATAAACTCAGAAATAAGAACTCTTCTTCTAAAAGAAGGCATTGACACTAATTTTATACTAACCCATAAAAATTTTCTATTGCTTGAAAAAGAACTGCCAGACCTCTGCGCCGACAGAATAGATTATATACTGAGAGACGGTCTCAATTATGGCGCAATACAAAGAGATGATATACCTCCTGTTCTAAATTCTTTGAAAACAGACGGCAAAATGATCTTTCTTGATGACCCTTCCCAAGCAACAAAGTTGTCTTTGCTGTTTATGAAAATGGATGAAGATTATTACAGAAGTGCAGTGCAGAACGCAGCATACTCTCTTCTCGGGGAAGCAATGAGGATAGCACTGGACAAGAACATCATCTCTAATGATGATTTTTTTGACACAGATGATTTTATCATTAATAAGCTTATGAATTCCAGAGAAAAAGAGGTCATAAAACGCATTAGATTGATCAACCCTAATCTGAAGGTCAGGGAGGACAAAACAGATTATGATTTTTTTGTGAAAGCAAGATGCAGATACATAACTCCTCTTGTTTTGGTTGGGGGAGCATTCAAAAAAATATCAGAAATAGACAGGAACCTGAAAAAAAGGATTGACATTTTCAAAAAAGAGCACGCAAGAGGCAGATATATCAAGATAATTTGGAGCTAAAATGCCAGAAGCAAGCCAGGAGATGGAGAACTACTTCAATGTGATTGAAGAAAACATCAAAGTAGCTTATAATCTGGCTGAAAAAGCAAGGAAAAAAGGATTTGACCCTGAGGACAATGTTGACATCCCAATAGCAAGGAACATGGCGGAAAGAGTGGCCGGCCTTATTTCTGCTGTTGCTCCGCAGCTGAAAGGAACCGGGATGATAAAAAGGATCCAGGAACTGGAAAAAGAATTTGGATCATCCTCGTGGGAAGTTGCCCTTTTGATAGGAGAAGAAGTCGCAAAGGAGAAGTTCTGCCGATTTTCAGACAAGAAAGAGGCCATGGAGACAGGCGTGAGGGTGGGGTTTGCTTACCATACCATGGGCATTGTTGCTGCGCCTCTTGAAGGCTTCACAGAACTTAAAATAAAGAAGAGAAATGACGGAAAAGAATATCTTGCTGCTTTTTATTCCGGCCCAATCAGGGGCGCAGGAGGAACCGCAGCAGCTTTTTCAGTCATCCTGGTGGATTATATCAGAAAAAAGATGGGTTATGAAGCCTTTGATCCAACAGAGGACGAAGTCAAGAGGATGATCACAGAGCTCCACGACTATCATGAGAGAGTCTCAAACCTACAGTATATGCCTTCTGATAAAGAGATAGAATTTCTTGCAAAAAGACTTCCTGTAGAGCTCAATGGCGACCCGACAGAGCAGATGGAGGTCTCAAATTATAAGGATATCCCAAGAGCAGAGACCAACAGGATAAGGGGAGGCATGTGCCTTGTCTTTGGAGAAGGGATATCCCAAAAGGCGCCCAAACTATGGAAAAGGCTGGAAAAGTGGGGAAGCAGGTTTGGGATTGACTGGAGTTTTCTCAAGGATTTTCTGGATCTGCAGAAAAGAATAAAGGCGCAGGAGACAGGCAAAAAAAGCGACCAAAGCCAGGAAAAAATAAGACCAAACTATACCTACATAAAAGACCTTGTGGCAGGCAGGCCAGTCTTATGCCATCCAATGAGAACAGGGGGATTCAGATTGAGATATGGGAGATGCAGGACTTCTGGGTTCTCAGCTGCAGCAATGCACCCCGCCACGCAGCAAATTCTCAACAAATATGTGGCCACTGGAACCCAGCTCAAGGTAGAGAGGCCTGGAAAGGCAGCAGCGCTGACAGTATGTGATTCTATTGAAGGGCCGATTGTCAAACTTGAGAATGGTGATGTCATCATGCTTAATACTGTTGCCGAGGCAAAGGAAATAGAGGGCAAAATAAAAGAGATACTGTTTCTTGGAGACATCCTGTTCAATTATGGCGACTTCTCTGAGAATGGCCACATTCTTGTACCGCCAGGGTACTGTGAGGAATGGTATGTGAGAGAGCTTGAAAAGGCAACAGTAGATATCTTTGGCAACCTTGATCTTGAGAAGCTTTCAGAGCTGATAAATATCTCAATAGAGAATATAGACATGTTTCTAAAAGACCCATTTAAATATAAACTCGCTGCTGACGCCGCATTTTCTGTATCAGAGAAGCTGAAGATACCTCTACATCCGCTTTATACCTTCTACTGGAAATCAATAACAAAAGATGAATTTATGGTTCTGCTTGAATGGCTTTCCAAGGCAAGAATAGAGAAAGGAGCAAAAGAAAAAACAGAGAAAATCATTATCCCAATCTCAGACAAACCAAAAAGAACGCTGGAAAAGCTTGGTGTGCCTCACTCTGTCATAGCAAACGAAAATGTTGTTATAGAAAAGAACAATGCAATAGCGCTTCTTAAATCCCTTAACCTTGAAAGCGATTCTGATATAGAAAATATAAGAAAAAAAGTACAGGAGAATTCTGAAAAAGATGTGCTTGAAATAATAAACCTCATCTCTCACGTCAAAATCAGGGACAAAGGGGGAGTGTTCATAGGAGCAAGGATGGGAAGGCCAGAGAAGGCGAAGATGAGAAAGCTGACAGGAAGTCCCCAGGTATTGTTCCCTGTGGGGTCTGAAGGAGGAAGATTAAGGTCTTTCCAGTCTGCTCTTGAAGCAGGAAAAATAAACGGCGATTTCCCAACCCATAAATGCAACAAGTGCGATATAGAAACAATCTATAAGGTATGCCACAAATGCGGGGAAAGGACAAAGAGGATATTCTTATGCAAGGTATGCGGCCCCAAGGAAAAAGAGACATGCCCTGAGCATGGTCCCAATCTAGGTTATAGGAAGAAGAGCATCGAAATAAAAGAGTATTTTGAAAGCGCGCTTAAGGTTCTTGGGCTGAGGGACTGTCCTGACCTGATAAAAGGAGTCAGAGGAACATCCAATAAAGATCACACTCCAGAGCATCTCATCAAAGGGGTGCTTCGGGCAAAAAATAACATCTATGTGAACAAGGACGGGACAACAAGGTATGATATGACAGAGCTTCCAATCACGCATTTCAAACCTAAAGAGATCAGAACCTCTATAGAAAAGCTTAGGGAATTAGGTTATGACAAGGACATACGGGGCAAGGATCTTAAGGACCCAGAGCAGATTCTTGAGATAAAACCCCAGGACATCATCTTGTCAGCTGCAATAGAGGCAATAGACGAATCAGCAAATGATGTGCTGTACCGCGTTGGAAATTTTATCGATGACCTTCTTAAGAACCTTTACAAGGAAAAGCCTTTCTACAAGTTCAAGAAGAAAGAAGATCTCATAGGCCACCTTGTTGTGGGTCTTGCGCCACACATCTCAACAGGGACTATCGGGAGAATAATTGGTTTTTCAAACACGCAGGGGTGTTACGCCCATCCCATGTGGCATGCTGCCCTCAGGAGGGATTGCGATGGTGATGAATGCTGCGTCATGCTTCTTATGGATGCGCTTCTTAACTTCTCAAGGCAGTATCTTCCTGACAAACGAGGCGGAAGAACCATGGACGCTCCGCTTGTCCTCACATCAAAGATAGTTCCGGCAGAGGTAGATGATATGGTTCATGGACTGGATGTCGTGTGGAGTTACCCCCTTGAGTTCTATGAAGCGGCTCTCGCATACAAATATCCCTGGGAGGTAGACATTGAGCAGATCAAAAAAAGGCTCGGTACAGAGAAGCAGTATGAGAAGATGGGATACACACACCCTGTTTCAAGCATCAACATGGGCATTAGCTGCTCAGCCTACAAAACGCTTCCTTCAATGGAGGAAAAGCTGAAAGGCCAGATGGAGCTCGCTGAAAGGATCAGGGCAGTAGACACAAACGATGTTGCCAGGCTCGTCATAGAAAAACACTTTCTTAAAGACACCAAAGGAAACCTAAGGAAGTTCTCTACACAGCAGTTCAGGTGCAGCAAATGCAATGAGAAGTACAGGAGGCCGCCCTTAGTGGGGAAATGCACAAAATGCAGCGGAAACCTCATTTTTACAGTAGCAGAAGGCTCTGTTATCAAATACCTTGAGCCATCTATAAGCCTGGCAAACAAGTATGATCTGCCCCCATACCTCAAACAAAGCCTTGATCTTCTGAAGATGAGGATAGAGAGCGTTTTTGGAAAGGAAAAAGAGAGGCAGGAAGGGCTTGGGAAGTGGTTTGGATGAAGAAAGGAATAGATTATATAGGTGTTGGAACCGGAGCGCTGATATTCAATGATGAAGGAAAGGTTTTTCTTGCAAAAAGAGGGCAGAAGTCAAGGAACGAGAGGGGCAAATGGGATTTTCCAGGAGGCTCTGTGGAATTCGGAGAGACATGCGAGAACACAATTAAAAGAGAGATAAAAGAGGAGTTTGGGATGGAGATTGCTGTTGTTGATTTCCTGATGTATGGGGATGATCTTATGCCGAAAGAAAAGCAGCACTGGCTTTCAATATCATTTATTGCGAGGCATATAGGCGGCAAGCCCAAAATCATGGAGCCTGACAAATGCTCTGAAATAAAATGGGCAGAGTTTGCCACCATAGATCCGGAATCGCTTACTATCCCAAGCAGAAGATGCTTTTACAAATATAGGGAAATCAATCACCCAATACAATGACTGCCTGCGCATGAGGAACTCCTTTGACTTTGATGATATGACCCTTTTCAATGAATCCTTTTTTCTTGCAGAATTCAATTGACTTCTTCCCCACCATGTTAAGTACGCAAGAGCCTTTTCTTATCTCATCAATAAGATCTTTCTCTGCCTTTTCCTCCCCTTTATAGAATGAGGATGTCAGGTCAAGCTGCAGTCTGCCTTCCTCAAATTTCTTTCCTATGATATCATGATCGCAGACAGCTATCACTCGCCTTCCATCAGGGCCTTTATGTATCTTTATTATCATTTTAGCAGGATCATACAAATGACTTTACAGGATGTTTTGCCCCGCAGGCCATGCATTTCAGATAAACGACCTCTTTCTCCTTTATAAGCTGGGTGTCTGGCTTTCCGCATTCAGAGCAGAGAACAAACTCATCAGCATATTTCTGTATCTTCTCATTAACCTTTGAAGCAGATATCTTTCTTTTCAGAATGAGCAGATTCCCCCTGACATCCCCTGGCGTTGCCAGCTCTCTCAGTATAAACTTGAGAAAATGTTCAGGTTTTCTGCCCAAAAGGTCTGCTATCTGGAGGAAATTGCTGATTAGTGTCTTAGTGCCCTCTATATGCCCTTTTGCCTTTGGAATCTCAAACCTCTGCTTTTCCTTTGCTGATTCAGGAAGTTTCTTTATTCCCCTTTCCAATAGCTCTTCGTAATCCATAATAAAAAAGAAAAACCCTCTTTATTTAAATGTATTTATTTGTCCAACCGCCATATAGAAACATTTAAATACACCCAAAAAAACAAAATCAGAATGGTGCTTGAGTCACTGGTAACGCCTTTCAGGGCAGAAAAACACCCTATTGAAATGTTTCTTATCGGCGTTGTCTATTCTTCTGTTGCCATCTTCATAAGCATGCAGATATTTGAGGAGATGGCAGGCATTGTCGCTGTCTTCCTCACAGTGATGGCGTCCATCCCCCTGCTTTACTCAACAATCAAGTATGAAGAGGCCAAAGACCTGCTTGATGTGCCCGAAGGAAAGCTTCTGAGGGAGCACTCCAAAGCCATATCCTTCCTCATGTTTCTTTTCTTTGGGATAACTGTATCTTTTACTCTTTGGTATATCTTCCTTCCAGCTTCAACAGTAGAAAACCTTTTTTCATTGCAGATAAACACCATAAAGAGCATCAACAGCGGAGTGGGAATGGCAGTAACACCCCAATTTTCGCTTTTCTCGAAGATACTGTTCAATAACGTGAGGGTTCTTCTATTCTGCATACTCTTTGCATTCTTTTATGGCGCTGGAGCTATCTTCATCCTTACATGGAACGCATCTGTCATAGCAGTTGCAATAGGAACTTTTGTGAGGAACAATCTTGCCGAGTATGCCAATTTTTTCGGTTTGACATTGGTTGCGAAGTATATGCACATATTCTCTTTAGGGCTTTTTAGGTATATGATCCATGGCGTGCCCGAGATAATCGCTTATTTCATAGGTGGCCTTGCAGGCGGCATCATATCAATTGCAATAATAAAAAGGGATTTCAGGACAAAAAGGTTTAAGAAAATAATTTTTGATGCTGCAGACCTCATATTAATATCCCTGCTTTTCTTGGTTATAGCCGCGCTTATAGAGGTTTTCATTACTCCTGCGCTATTCTGAAAGAATTTACTCTAGAACCTTGAGTTTTCCAGGCCTTAACTCAAAGATATCTCCGTTCTTGATTAAGTTTTTTAATATATCCTCAGCATTTTCTGATTTGGCCATGGCGACAACATCCTGAAAATCGGCCCCCTCCCCATCATCGATATTTTTTATTATCTTCAATAAACTTTCTGCTGATGTTGTATTGACAGGCCCATCGTCCTCCTCAACAACCTCTTCTTCAGATGTCTGGCTGTCTGCTTTTTGGTCAATCTTTTGTTGCGCCCCACCATGGCCATCAGACAACCCAAGCTCAAGCTTCCTGATTTCGACCCATTTCTTGTTTCTTATCTCTTTTATTATTTCAGGCACAATATACACTTCATTGCCATACTCTCTAGGCTTTCCTATGAGAAGAACAACCTCCCCAACAGAAACTCTGTCGAGTATGGGCTCGTTGTCAAATGATCTTACACCTATCCTTCCAGAACCATCATCTATAATAAGCGACGTGTTGTTTGAGAATTCACTCTGGTTCTTTGACACTACAACACCAATAAGATTAACTCTTGATATCTTTTGTCCATTATAAAGAATATAATTGGGCTCCAATCCTCCCTTAAGCACATAGCTTCCGTTAATAAGATTGCTTATCCTTGTTTTTATGGCTGTCTGCCTTATCTGATTATCCATATCCTGCCCTTAGGTTCTTTGTATGAACCCCCTTCTTGGCTCAAAGAGGTCTCCGGATCTCTTGAGCTTTTCAATGGCTTCGTCAACCTTATCAGCCTTTATACCTTTCTCTTCTGATTCCCTCACTATATCCTCAATAGGGACGGTTTTTCCTATCTTATTCTCAAGTTCCACTATTACTTCCCTTACAATTGTTATTGTGCTCCTCTGGGTAGCCGTGATTCCTGTGGTTATCCTGTCAATATCTATCTTTCCTGTTTCTCTATCAAAACCAACCTGCCTTAAGCAGTAATCCAGAAGCTCTATTGCATTTTTTGCGTCCTTTTTGCTCACCTTATCGCTCAGTCTTAGCTTTGCGTTCGCCTCA